>NZ_JAQMIL010000080.1:0-47193 GCF_029990105.1 Bradyrhizobium sp. Arg237L
TTTGTTGCACGGGACCCACGGGTGCAACCGGCACCCGGCTTTCCCTGCGCCCTCTGATATCGAGGAGGGTGAAACGAGACGCAAAGCTCGGGCAATGCATGCCGCGAGAACGCGAACTCACATCCTCTCCGCTGTTTGACAATTGAATCATAACTCGCGACAAGCCGTAGGCTGGGCAAAGCGAAGCGTGCCCACCATTACGAGTGGAGTGCTTGACGGTGGGCACGGCGCGATAGACGCGCCTTTGCCCACCCTACGCAGTCTCGCAACTGCTTGTTCGCCACGCAGGGGCCGTGATCTCTTCACTATGATCGTCGGTAATCACGGGACGATCGAAGGCGATCAGCATGGATCAGTTGCGGCGAAAACTCATCCGCACGCTCCTCGGCACCGCATCGGGCACGTTGCTGTTGCGCAGGTCGCGGGCGAACGCGGCGGAAAAGATGACGCTGCAGGAAGCCGGCTATCAGGACACGCCGAACGGGATCTATAGCTGCGGCATGTGCACATTCTTCGAAGCACCGAAATCGTGCAGGGTTGTCGCCGGCGACATCAGCCGCGACGGCTGGTGCAAGGTATTTGCCGCGGTGGATTGAGTGCGAGGAAATACAGGGTGGGCCCAGCGCACGCTTGCCTCTATCCCCTCACCCTGAGGGGCCTGCGAAGCAGGCGTCTCGAAGGGCGAGGCCACCGGCCGGGCCTCATCGTTCTCCCGGCGATGCGTAGCATCGTCCGGAGACGCGGCGAAGACGCCCGTCCTCAGGATGAGGAGCGAACACGGAGCACTCGTTACAACTCCCGCGCATTCGAAAACGCAAACGAACTCACCCGCCGCGTGTTCTCGTCCAGGATCAGCGTGCGCGTGATCGGCGGCTCGGCGCGCTGGGCGCAGTTCTCGCGTTCGCAGAGGCGGCAGTTGACGCCGATCGGCGTACCCTCGGCCTTCTCGAGGTCCATGCCCGCGGCGTAGATCAGGCGCGAGGCATGGCGGATCTCGCAGCCCAGGCTGATCGCAAAGCGCGGCTGCGGCAGCGGATGTGGCGCGATCGGTCGGCGCACCATCTGCGCGATCGAGAAATAACGCGTGCCGTCCGGCAGCTCGATCACCTGCTTGAGCAGGCGGTCCGGCGTGTCGAAGGTCGAATGCACATTCCACAGCGGGCAGGTGCCGCCGAATTTCGAGAACGGAAACGTCCCGGAGGAGAAGCGCTTGGACACGTTGCCGGCATTGTCGACCCGCAGCATGAAGAACGGCACGCCGCGCGCGTTCGGTCGCTGCAGCGTGGTCAGGCGGTGACAGATCTGCTCGAAGCCGGCGTTGAAGCGCTGCGCCAGCACATGCAGGTCGTAGCTCAGCGCCTCAGCGGCGCTGAGGAAGGGCTGGTAGGGCATCATCACGGCGGCGGCGAAATAGTTCGCGAGCGTGATGCGGTAGAGCCGCCGCGCCGCATCGTCGAGCGGGCCGCCGCGGCCGGCGATGGAATCGATGCTTCCGCCGCATTCGGCGAGCCCGATCTGCAGCGCGAGCTGGAAGGTCCGGCTCGGCGTATCGACCAGCTCGGAGATCAGGAGCTGGCGGCGATGGCGATCGAAGCGCCGCAGCGTCTCGCGCATCACGTCAACAGGCATGATCCGGGTCACGATCGAATGCTTTTCGCGGAGCCGCGCGGAGAGCGCCGCGAAAAGTCCATCGGCAGCCACGTTCAGCTCGTCGCGCAAATTCTCCGCTGCGGTCTCGAGTTCGGGGAAATAGTTGCGGTTGGCTTCGATCAGGTCGCGTACGCGCTCGATCGGATTGGCCTCGAAGCGGGCGCCTTCGTTGCGGTCCGCCATCTGGGCGGCGACCAGGGTCTCGCCGCGGCGCGCCTCGGCATAGGCGGCGTAGAGCCGTTGCAGCGCGTGCGTCACGCCGGGGCAGAGCTCGGCGAGGTCGCGCAGTTCCTGCTTGGGAACGTCGATCTGGCGGAACAAGGGATCGGAGAAGATCTCGTTGAGCTCTGCAAAGAAGCGATCCTCGTCGGCGGTCGCGAGGTCGCGCAGGTCGAGGTCGTAGGTCTCGGCCAGGCGGAGCAGGATCTGCGCCGTCACCGGGCGCTGGTTGCGCTCGATCAGGTTGATGTAGCTCGGGGAAATGCCGAGCCCCTCGGCGATCTGGGTCTGCGACAGCCCCAATTGCTGCCGGATCCGACGGAATCGGGGGCCGACAAACAGCTTCTTTCCGGACTCGGCAGGCATGGCAGCGTTCCTGACCTATTTATTTACAAAATTTACAAAATAACATTTCACACAGGAACGGATGTTACATGACATCACCATTCGAATGCAAGGCATCTGTACTAATTCTGGCGCTTGGCGTTTAGCTCCTGACACGCATTTCGCAATGCACTGTCACGAATGTCGATCGACGAGAGTAGCGGAGACAAACGCTGCGGTTGGTCGTCACCGAAAGGAGCACGCACATGAACTACCAGCCACGTGGGATCAGCGACCGGGCTATCCAGGGACCGGCTTCCTATCTGAGCGAGATTGAGGCCGCCGAAGCACTCCTCAAGACCAAGGACACGTGGAACGGTGTGACCGCCGAAGCCGTGGCGCGCATGCGGTTGCAGAACCGCTTCAAGACCGGCCTCGACGTCGCCCGCTACACTGCGGCGCTGATGCGCGCCGACATGGCCGCCTATGACGGCGACCCCACCAAGTACACCCAGTCGCTGGGTTGCTGGCACGGCTTCATCGCCCAGCAGAAGCTGATTTCGGTCAAGAAGCATTTCGGCACGACCGATCGCCGTTACCTGTACCTGTCCGGCTGGATGATCGCCGCGCTCCGCTCCGAGTTCGGACCGCTGCCGGACCAGTCGATGCACGAGAAGACCTCGGTGCCGGCCCTGATCGAGGAGCTCTACACCTTCCTGCGTCAGGCGGACTCCCGTGAACTGAACGACATCTTCCGCAGCCTCGACGCGGCGCGCAAGGAAGGCGACAAGGCGAAGGAAAAGGCGCTGATCGAGAAGATCGACAACTTCCAGACCCATGTCGTGCCCGTCATCGCTGACATCGATGCCGGCTTCGGCAACGCGGAAGCGACCTATCTGCTCGCCAAGAAGATGATCGAAGCGGGCGCCTGTGCTTTGCAGATCGAAAACCAGGTCTCGGACGAGAAGCAGTGCGGCCACCAGGACGGCAAGGTCACCGTGCCGCATGAGGTCTTCCTCGCGAAGATTCGTGCCTGCCGTCACGCGTTCCTTGAGTTGGGCGTCGAAGACGGCGTCGTCGTGACCCGCACCGACTCGCTCGGCGCCGGCCTCACGCAACAGATCGCCGTGAGCCACAAGCCCGGCGACCTCGGCGACCAGTACAACAGCTTCCTGGATTGCGAGGAAGTGACGGCCGCCAACGCTCGGAACGGCGACGTCATCATCAACCAGAACGGCAAGATGATGCGTCCGAAGCGGCTTCCCAGCAATCTCTATCAGTTCCGCCCCGGCACCGGCGAAGACCGCTGCGTGCTGGACTGCATCACCTCGTTGCAGAACGGCGCCGACTTGCTGTGGATCGAGACCGAGAAGCCGCATATCGAGCAGATCGCCAAGATGGTCGATCGGATCCGCAAGGTGGTTCCGAACGCGAAGCTGGCCTACAACAACTCGCCGTCCTTCAACTGGACGCTCAACTTCCGTTGGCAGGTCTACGACGCGATGAAGGAAGCCGGCAAGGACGTCAGCAAGTACAACCGCGCCGAGCTGATGAAGGCGGAATACGACAGCACGCCGCTGGCAATCGAAGCCGACGAGCGCATCCGCACCTTCCAGGCCGATTCAGCCAAGCGCGCCGGCATCTTCCATCATCTGATCACGTTGCCGACCTATCACACGGCAGCTCTGTCGACTGACAATCTCGCGAGGGAGTATTTCGGCGAGCAGGGCATGCTGGGCTATGTGAAGAATGTTCAGCGCCAGGAGATCCGCCAGGGTATCGCCTGCGTCAAGCATCAGAACATGGCCGGCTCCGATATCGGCGACGATCACAAGGAATATTTCGCCGGTGAAGCCGCGCTGAAGGCGGGCGGCGCCCACAACACGATGAACCAGTTCGGCTAACGGTGGAATCGATCAGGAGACTATCATGACCAAAGGCAGCAATTTCTGGGTGATCGGCGGTGAGTTCGGTTCGATGAACTTCCACAAGCTCGTCGAAGGCTCGGCCCAGGTCAAAGGTCCGTTCAAGACCCGCAAGGAGGCGGAGGACTGCTGGCGCGAAGTGTCGGAAGAGAACCGCCACAAGGCCGGCGTACGCTTCTCCATCGTGGAAGAGCCCTCCCGCGTCCCGGCCTGACAGGCTGCCGACGGTCAGCGTTGAAGAAGACGTCCAAGGACGGACGGCCCCATCCGGATTTCCGGGTGGGGCTGTCTGATTTCGGGACAGCCCTTGACGCCCCCTTGGGGATAAGTCGCCCGATAACCCCTTGGGAACCAACGGCCTTTGCGGACGTAACGGTTACTGATAGGTTAACAGGCGAAGAACCCGTCAGGACGAGGCCGCAAGGGATGTCGGACGCCCAGAATACCGGCAATGCCGCGAGCGAGATGCGGCCGACGCTGCGCGAAGCTTTGCGCAAGGCCCGGATCGAGGCCGCGGACCGCACCGGTGTCGTCGTCGAACTGCGCGATGCCGAGGTTGCCCGGCTGGAGATCCTGAACGAGGCGCTCGATCCCTTGTTCGCGCAGGTGCCGGAAAAGGTCGACCTGTTCGATCGCGGCATCAGCCAGGGCGAGACGCCGCGGCTGTGGATCGACGTCGTCGCCCATGTCGTGATGGGGCGCGACAAGCGGATCTACCGCTTCGTGCAGGACACCCGCTTCGGCCGCATCGTGCTCGCCGAATCGCACGACGTGCCGGTCATCGTGGATGCCGTCACCGACTATGTCGCCCGCCGCATGATCGAGCGCGAGCATGCGATGGTGGCGAGCCCGAAGGCGGCGGAGCCCGTGCCCGCCGAGAAGCCGCGGCGCCGTCGTGGCAGATTCGGGATGTTCCTGCTCGGCTTCATCCTCGGCGCACTCGCGCTGTTCGCGCTGGCGCTGTTTGCGAGCCTGGACAATCTCTAGCGGCCTCACGCCAGCCGCGTGTCGCTCAAACGCCCGACGCGCAAATCGTCGCCGATCCCGCGCACCACTTGCTCGCAGCGCCAGGCATTGCCGTCGCGCTCGATCGAAAACAGATTGTACGCCGCCGCCGGATAATGATGGCGGGGCAGCGCCGAAGCCGAGGGCACGCCGATCGCCGGGATCTTGCCGCTCGGCCCGTCGAACCACATCGTGGAATGGATGTGGTCGTGGCCGTGCAGGATCAATTCCACGCCGTATCGCTTGATGAGATCGAGCAGCTTGTGCGAGTCGGTGAGCCGCTTGACGCGCGCATCCGAATGCAGGGGATGATGGACCAGCAGCACGCGGAAGGCGCCCTCGGTCGACAATTCCGCCAGCATGCGCTCGAGGCTTGCGAGCTGCGCGTGGCCGAGCCATCCGGTCGCCATCAAGGGCGGCGTCGGCACCGCGGAGGATGTCCCGATCAGGGCCACCGGGCCGCGCCGGCGCAGGAACGGAAACAGCGCGGCGCCATCTGCGCCATCGCCGCGCAGATAGTCGGCGAAGGTCGTGGCGAAGCGATGCCGCGTCGCGCGCACATAGGCGTCGTGATTGCCGGGAACGACGGTCACGCGATCCGGCGGGCCGACGCTCTCGAGCCAGGCACGCGCCGGCTTGAACTCCGTCTCCAGCGCCAGGTTGACGAGATCGCCGGTAATCGCAATGTGATCCGGGTGTTGCCCCTGCAAATCCGCCACCAGCGCATCCAGCACCTCGCGCCGATGGTATTTGTGACGGTTGCGGGTCCAGTTCAGATAGCCGAAGGCGCGCTTGCCCGCGAGGTCGCGCAGCCGCGCCACCGGCAACGGCGGCAGATGCGGATCGGACAGATGCGCCAACCGAAACGCCGCCATCATTCCGTCCCTGTTGGCCTGTCCGTGATATACAGCCGCGGCATGGTCATTCCCTGATGGTCCGCATTCTATTGGCAAGCGGGCGCCTTCCGCGCAAGGATCAAACGTCGTTGTCGTTCCAGTCGAGGTTTTCGTGACGATCCTGATGGATTTGCGCAAGCGCTACGAGCCGCAGCTCAGGCGGGTGTTCCATCTCTATTTTCGGTTGGCCCGCGGCATGACGCTCGGCGTGCGCGCGGTCGTGCTCAATCACGAGAACAAGGTGTTCCTGGTCAAGCACAGCTATGTCAGCGGCTGGTACCTGCCGGGCGGGGGCGTCGAGGTCGGCGAGACGCTGATGGAAGCGCTGCGGCGCGAGCTCGAGGAGGAGGGGCGCATCGAGCTTGTGGGCACCCCGGTGCTGCACGGTGTCTTCCTCAACAGCCATGTCTCCCGCCGCGATCATGTCGCGGTCTATGTCATCAGGCAGTACCGCCAGGACCGCCTGCCGGAGCCGAACCATGAGATCGTGGACACCGGTTTCTTCGATCCGGCGGCATTGCCCGCCGACACCACGCCCGGCACCCGCCTGCGGATCGCCGAAGTGCTCGGCGGCGGGGCGCCGATCGCCACATGGCGCTAGCGACGGCTTGTGCTAGAAGACGCGTCCTAAAGATCGAACGCCGCGACAGGGGCTGGATGAAACAATTGAAAACCGCCTTCGGCGTCGTGTTGCTGCTGATCCTGATCAGCAACATCTGGACAATCTCGAAATGGAACGAAAGCCGCGGCGTCTATGATGACATCTGCTACCTCCGCCAGGCGCATCTGTTCCAGCGCTTCGGCATAAGCGGCCTGGACACGAACATCGCCAGGGATGATGACCGCTACATGCTGCGCAAGCTCCAGGAGATCAACTTCCCGGATCCCGGCGATCCCGCGCTTTTGCCGTGCCATACCTTCACGGCGGCGTTGAACAAGGTCGTGCTGCAATATCCGCCGGGCACCGGCTTCGTGCTCGCGTTGTTTCCGTCGGGCTTTCAGGTGATCCCGCTCTATGCCGCCGCCTCGATCGCGATTTTTGGATTGGCTCTGCTTGCCCTGGCCCGCGCTGCCACGCGTTCCGCCACAGTGCTTGCTGGCGTGTTCGGCATCGTGGCGCTTTACCTGATGATCAATCCGACCAAGGCAAGCTATTCCGTGGCACCGACCATGGTCGTCTGCGCGCTGACCGGCTTCCTGACCGCGCGGCTGTTCGCTAGCGCGGGCGCGCGTCGCATCCTGATTGCTGCGGCGGTCGGCTTGTTGATCGGCCTCTCCGTCAATTTCCGCCTGCCGAACCTGCTTCTCGCGGCAGGTTATGCGGTGTTCTTCCTCATCGCCTTCCTGCGTGCACGGAACATGAACACCTTCTGGCAGGGTCTCTCGTTCGGCATCGCGTTCCTGATTGGCATGGCGCCAACACTGATCGCGAATGCGATCAATGCGGGAAGCCCGTTCTCGACCACCTATGGCGGTGTCGACGCGGTGCCGCCGGAATTGAATGCGTCCGTCCTGCTGCAATATGTGCGCGATGCACAATTCCCGCTGCTGCTGATTGCGATCGCCTGGGTAGTGGCGCTATGGCGGTCCGGGGGGCGCGTGGCGACACGACAGATTGTCGCCGTGGTCGCGCTCAACCTCGTCATCAACCTGATCTTCTTCATGAGCCATCCCGTCTTCACGCCCTATTACGTGATCCCGATCGTCATGCTGTCATTGTGGACGCTGTTGTTCGCGACCCTGGATCGTTGGGCTCCGAAGCTCGCGGAGGATTTTGGCGCGCCGCAAAAAGCGAGTGTCTGATGGGGAGCGAGGATGTCACGGCCCGGCCAGCGAAAGTGGCGATGACGGCTTCCGCATTCCGCGTCGCGGTGCTGGTGCCGTGCTTCAACGAGGAAGCGGCGATCGGCACTGTGGTTGCCGATTTTCGCAAGGCGCTGCCGCAGGCGCGGATCTTCGTCTATGACAACAACTCGCGCGACCGTACCGCCGAGATCGCGCGTGCCGCCGGTGCAGAGGTCCGCAGCGAGCGGCGCCAGGGCAAGGGACATGTGGTGCGGCGGATGTTCGCCGACGTCGACGCGGACATCTATGTCCTGGTCGACGGCGACGCGACCTACGACGCGCCGAGTGCCCCGCGCATGATCGAAGCCCTGGTGAACGATAATCTCGACATGGTGGTCGGCGTTCGGATCGATCAATCCGCCGCTGCCTATAGAAGGGGCCACCGCACCGGCAACCGGATGCTGACCGGCTTCCTCTCCGCCGTGTTCGGCCACGCTTTTCGCGACATCCTGTCCGGTTATCGCGTGTTCTCGCGCCGCTTCGTCAAGTCCTTTCCAGTGCTGTCGGACGGTTTCGAGATCGAGACCGAACTCAGCGTCCACGCGCTGGAATTGGCGTTGCCGGTCGGCGAGATCGAGTCGCCCTACTATGCCCGGCCGGAGGGATCGGTCAGCAAGCTGAACACCTGGCGCGACGGGTTTCGGATTCTCGGAACCATCCTGAGGCTCTACCGCTCGGAAAAGCCGCTGCGGTTCTTCACCGGCATCGGGGTGGTCCTCGCGCTGATCTCGATCGTGCTGGCGATCCCGATCATCATCACCTTCATCGAGGAGGGTATCGTGCCGCGGCTGCCGACGGCGGTGCTGTCGACCGGCCTGATGATCGTGGCGATGCTGTCGGTCTCGTCAGGGCTGGTGCTTGACACGGTGACGCGCGGCCGCCGCGAGATGAAGCTGCTCGCCTACCTGTCCCAGCCGGCCATTGACAAGAAATGACGCAGGCGATGGACCGCGCCCGATCCAGGTGCTATCCCGCGCCTCACCATGAGTGATTTGTCGCTGACCATTCTGCCGGAAACGCCGAACGACGCCCAGGCGATCGAGCGCCTGCACGAACGTACGTTCGGGCCCGGCCGCTTCGTGCTTAGCGCCTATCGGCTGCGCGAGCATGTCGACCATCTGCTCGATCTATCCTTCACCGCGCGCATCGGCACGCTTTTGGTCGGTTCGGTCAGGCAACTGCCCGTCATGATTGGAGACACACCGGCTTTGATGCTGGGCCCATTGACGGTGGAGCCGCCGTTCCGCGACCGCGGCGTCGGCCGCGCGTTGCTCGACCGCGCGCTCTCCGATGCCAAGGCCAAAGGGCACCGCCTCGTGATTCTGGTCGGCGACGAGCCTTATTACAGCCGCGTCGGCTTCAAGGTGATCCCGAAGGGCAGGGCGACAATGCCCGGCCCGGTCGACTACAACCGCCTGCTGGTGGCCGAGCTGGTGGAGGGCGCTTTCACCGACGTCTCCGGACCGATCGGCCCCGATTGGAGCAAGGCGCGGTAGGTTAGAGCGTTTTCGAGCGAAGTGGGCACCGGTTCGCATAGCAATCAAGTTTACGCAGATTGCGTAGACTTATCTGCGTAGAAAACGCGTCAAAACAAGAATCTAGAGCTTCGGTTCTGATTCAATCAGAACCGAAAATGCTCTAGGTACGTTCCTCCCTCTCCCACGAGCCGTGGAAGAGGGAAGGGAGCCCGCTCAGAACTTCAGGTTCGCAAAGGCCCGGACGCCGATGCCGGGCAGCAGCACCTGGTCCTTGGTGTAGGAGACGGAGTTGCGGATGTTCTCGTTGAGCAGGTTGTTGCCGACGAGGCCGACCGTCATCTCGCGTGCGCCGAACCAGGACGGATCGAGCGTGGTCTTGTAGCTGACCTCTGCCTTCAGCAGGTTGTAGCCCGCCGTCGGCGTCTCCGCGATCGGAGCAACGTCGTTCTGTGCAAACGCGTGCAGCAGGTTGACGCGCATGAACCAGTTGTCGTCGCGCCAGTAGACGCCGCCGCCGACGCGCATCGGAGGAATGCGTGGCACGTTGGTGCCGTCGCTGAAGGTGGCGCGGACGATGTCGAACTGGTTCTCGATGCCCCAGATGCCGCTATAGAGCGGCCCGATATCGAGCTGGCTCTGGAATTCGCCGCCGCGGAAGGTGGCGTTGCGCTGAGAATAGACCGCCTGGTTCAATTCGCCGTCGGGCGCGCCGCAGGAATTGAAGTCCTCGTCACACATCACGCCGGTGAGCCGGCGAAAGATGAAGTTGTCGAAATGGGTGTAGTAGGCGGTCGCCTCGAAGCGGAACGGTCCGGTCGCCTTGCGCAGGCCGATCTCGACCGATTTCGCGGTCTCGATCGTCAGGTTGGGATTTCCGATATCGAAGGTGGCGGTGGCGTCATGCGGCCCGCGCGAAAACAGTTCGGCAGGTTTCGGCGCGCGCTCGACATATTGCGCGGTGATGCTGCCGACGAGATCGTAGGGCAGGTTCTGGATCAACCCGATGCTGCCGCTCTTCGGCGTAAAGGACGGATTGCGGGCGATGTTGAACTGCGGATTGCCGTCCGGCAGAAAATCGGCCGGAAAATTCGGCGTCGAGCCGTGCAGTTCGACATGCTCAATACGGCCGGCGATCTGCGCCTTGGTCGTCTCGGAGAATTTGAACTCGTTGAAGACGTAGCCGGCGATACGGTTGTTGTTGTTCGGATTCCACAGGCCGTTGAACAGCGAGCCGGGGTCGTCCGGGCTCGGAGCGGTCAATTCCTGGTGGCCGCCCTGCAGGCCGAACGCGGTGGTGACGTCGGCAAAGCGCGCGTTGAACGGCATCAACTGCACCTCGACCCGGGCTTCCTGCTCCTTGTTGGTGAAGGTCTGGCGTACACCGTCGCTGAATGGATCGGCTGGATCGGCGAGCCCAATCTCGTTGTGCCTGTAGTCGGTCGCGCCGGCCCACAGACGGATTGCATCGATGGCCGCTGCATCCGGCCGGTATTCGCCCTTCACGGTGATCTTGGTCTGATGTGCGTCGATCCGGGTCTGATGGTCGGCGCCGTCGATGCCAGGGATGTGATAAAGTGAATCGTTTTGGGTAATTGCAGCGCCGATAAAGCCGCCATTGAAGATATACGAGCCGCCGATCGAGGCACCGTCCGCCTGCATGGCCGAATTCGGCTGCCGCCCGTTGACCGGTCTGGTTTGGTCGAACAGGTAAGGATAACTGGGGATGTTGTAGTCGCCGGCCTTGCGACCAAAGGCGTCGGCGTGAAACGCGAAATTGCCTGCGCCGGTATCGAGCAGGATGCCGCCGTCGACGCCGCGATCGACGGAGCTCACTGCCGTTCGCGTCTCGACGTTCACGCAAGGTGACGAAGGTGCGCCAGCCAGCGGCGCTTTCGCCGGTAGGCCGTAGGTTTGGAACGGCGGGGCCGCGCATGAGGGAAGGGCGTCCGGAATGCGGTTGTTGGTCGCGCTGACGATGCCACCGATCGAAGTCGAACCGTAACGCATCGCCGCCGGACCACGAATGACCTCGACCTGGTTGGTGGCAAGCGGATCAACCGGCACGTAATGATCCTCACCGAGATCCGAGGCGCCGCCGGCGTTATTGCCGTTCTCGATGATTCCAACGCGATTGACGTCGAGGCCTCGGATAACCGGCCGGCTCGAAGCGCCCGGTGCAAAGGTTGAGCCGGTGATGCCCGGTTTGGAAAACAGGAGGTCACCGAGCTGGGCGGTGCCCTCACGGCGGATTTCCTCATTCGGCACCACGGTGACCGTTGCGAACTGATCGGTCACGACCTGCAGCACCCCTTGCTGTGGCGCTGGCGGCGCGGCCGGCGCGGGCTGCGGCTGTTGGGCCACGCGCTCGCGATTGCGGCCGGGCGTGGTGCGCGCGGCGCGAACGGGGGCGCGCGCCGGAGCAACGGCCCGGTGGCGCCGCACGATCGGACTTGGTGCCGTCACGTTGATCTCAGGCAGTTGCGTTGCCGGTGCCGATGCAGGTGCGTCTTGAGCGATCGCGCCGCTGCCGAACGCGCATAGTGCTAGCCAGCTTGCTCCACCGACGTGGAATGCTCGTTTTCTCTTGAATCCCATTTTTCCTGATCCTGATGCCGTCGGCCAAGCCGACGCACCGATTGCGATGGCCTTCGCATCCCGCTTGCGCGGCGGGCGCGCGAAGGCAGTTCGGTCAATCGATCAGGAGAGGGGTGGCGCGCGCGACTGGAACGCCCGATGGGGAGTGCCGAGATGTGTGAAGCCGGCTTCGGTGGTGAGCTGGAGAAGTTCGATCGCCTGCGGCAGCAACAGCACCGGCGGCGTGGCGAACAGCATGCCGTGCGCCATCGTGATGACGGCGCAGATGGCGCAGCCGTCGGCGGGCTGCTGATGGTTATCCTGGTGCGGAGATTGCTGCTGGGGCGCGGACAGGCTCGCCGCATCCGTGACCACGAGGTCCGCAGCACGAAGGACGTCGGTCTGCGATGTCGCGGTTTGGAGAGCGGGAGCGGCCTGCGCCGGATGGAAATGGCCGAACGACAGCGCAAACTGAACGGCGAGCGCGAATAGCGCCAGTCGCGCGCCAAGTTTGACGTGTCTTCGAATCCACTTCACGAGTTTACGCCCACCCCCGGGGGACGGTTATCCCAACCGTCCCGACGTTATATTATAACATCGGAAGGAGATGGCGGTGTCAACCGCGGCTCAGGCGAGCGCCGCGCGATCGGTTGAGGCTGTGTGATTGTTGCAACGGCGGCGAGGTGACAGACCCTCATGGTGAGGAGCGCGTCTTCGCGCGTCTCGAACCATGAGGCCCATCCCTCGAGACGCCGCTTCGCGGCTCCTCGGGATGAGCGAGGAGCCCCTAGCCCGGGTGAAGCGGAAGCGTAACCCGGGAATCTGCATCCACGGTGCGAGCGGCCCCGGGTTACGCTTCCGCTTCACCCGGGCTACGGGACTACGGATCGGGCGATCTCATCGTCCCTCGCGCAGCCACGTCGCGGCGAAGGCACCGAGCAGCAGCAACAGGCCGATCAGGCCTGCGAACATCGGCAGCACGCCGACGCCCTTGACGACGCTGGCGTCGCGCATCCTGACGCCCATCCAGCCCTCGCCGCGGAACACGCTCGACGCGCGGACTGGCACGATGCGGGGCATATCGAGGCTGGTGCCGTCGACCACGCGGCGGGCGTCGCCGCCGGTCGTCTGCGCCAGCGGCTTCAGCATCTCGGTCGTGGAGGTCACTTCCGAGAATTCCTTTGGGTTGGTCGGGCCGACATTGACCAGCGCCTTCAGCGTGCCGTCGGTTGCCTGCCACAGGCCGAGCTCGTTGGCGGGCAGCGTCGCCTTCCATTCGCCAGGCTCACCCTGAGTCAGGGTCAATTCGTGCGTAGCGCCGCTCGGCGAGGTCACGGTAACCGGCGGGACGCTGTCGCCCATGGTCTGGCGCACCACGGAAAGATCGTGGCCCTGGATCTGCAGCCGCAGCGCCTCCTCGTCCAGATCAGGCTGCTTCATCAGCCAGTGCGACATCCGCCTGAGCAGGTCGAGATGCGGACCGCCGCCCTCATAGCCGCGCGCCCACAGCCAGATGTGGTCGGAGAGCAGCAGCGCCACACGACCCTCGCCGAAGCGCGACAGCAGCAGCAACGGCTTGCCATCGGCGCCGGTCATCACGGGTTGGCCGATCGCGTTGCGGGTGTCGACGGTGCGGAAGAAGCGGCTCCAATGCGGTGGCTCGCTGCTGGAACCTTCCAGCCCGCGCGTCACCGGATGGCGCTTTCCGGCGTCGGAAAGATGCGCATAGAACGGTTTCTCGGTGACGCCGACGGGTTCGGCCGGGAGCACCGAGTCGAGCGGCGTACGCCAGATGCTGGTGGTGGACGCATAGTCCGGACCGGCGGAGACCAGCACCGCGCCTCCGGCACGGACATAGCGCGCGATATTGTCGAAATAGGCGATCGGCAGCACGCCCTGGCGGGCGTAGCGGTCGAAGATGATGAGCTGGAATTCGTTGATCTTCTGCTGGAACAGTTCGCGGGTCGGAAACGCGATCAGCGACAATTCATTGATCGGCGTGCCGTCCTGCTTCTCCGGCGGACGCAGGATGGTGAAATGCACGAGGTCGACGCTGGCGTCGGACTTGAGCAGGTTGCGCCAGGTGCGCTCGCCGGAATGCGGCTCGCCGGAGACGAGCAGCACGCGCAGCTTGTCGCGCACGCCGTCAATCGCGACGACCGCGCGGTTGTTGACCAGCGTCAGTTCATTGTCGAGCGGAGATGCCTCGATCTCGACGATATTGGGTCCGGCATGCTTGATATCGATGTCGACATTGGCGGTCTGGCCGCTCTGCAGCGTGCGCTCGTTGATCACCTCGCCGTCGCGACGCACGGTGATCCTCGCGCTCTGGCCGGTCACGCCCTGGTCGTCGAGCCGGTAGGTGATGGTCTGGGTCTGGCCGACGATGCCAAAGCGCGGCGCGGCCGAAATTGCAATCCGTCGGTCGCGCTCGTCCTTGCGTCCGGTAATCAGCGCGTGCACCGGCGCCTGGAAGCCGAGGGCGGCGGCGTTGGCCGGGATGTCATGCACACGGCCATCGGTGATCAGGAAGGCGCCGGCGACACGGTCGACCGGAACGTCCGACAAGGCGGAGGACAATGCGCCGAACAGCTTGGTGCCGTCGGTCTCGCCATCGGCCTGGCCGGCGTCGACGACGCGCACTTCTAGGCCCTTGATCTTCTTCAGGCTGTCGACCAGCGCCTCCTGGGCCTTCGCGGTCTCCTGGTTGCGCGTGCCGAAATTCTGGCTCGGGCTCTTGTCGATCACGACGGCGGCGACCGAGGACAGGGGCTCACGGTCCTCGCGGGTGAAGGAGGGGTTGGCAAGCGCGAGCAGAACCAGCGCCAGCGCCGCGACGCGTATCCATGCGCCGCGCGTGCGTGACAGCAGGAGTAGCGCCGCTATGACGACGATCGCCGCAAGCCCGATCCACAGCACGAGCGAGGGAACGAGGGGTGTAAATGCGATGCCGTAGTTCATAGCGAGAACCGATCCGCATCGTCATGCCCGGGCATAGCAGGCTGCCTTGCGCAGACTGCGTACACTTGTCTGCGCTCCCGGGCATCCACGTTCTTCCTGCAGCGTGGCAAGGCGTGGATGGCCGGGACAAGCCCGGGCATGACGGCGTGTGCGTGGTGAGTGTTCCGGCTTATCATGCGCATCACTGTCCCAGCCGCTCGATCAGGGCCGGCGCGTGCACCTGGTCGGCCTTGTAGTTGCCGGTCAGCGTGTACATCACGATGTTGACACCGGCGCGGAAGGCGAATTCGCGCTGGCGCGGCTCGCCGGGGGTGAGCGGCAGCATCGCCTGGCCGTCGGGCCGGATCGCCCAGGCGCCGGCAAGATCGTTGGAAGTGATGATGATCGGCGAGACGCCGTCGCCGCCGCGCGCGGGCCGCTGCGCGGCTTCGTCATCGTCCTCGCGCGGCAGCGTCTCGACCCAAGTCTGGCCCGAAGTGAAGCGGCCGGGGAAGTCGCGCAACAGGTAGAACGTCTTGGTCAGCACGTGCTCGCGCGGCACCGGCTCGAGTTCGGGCACGTCGAGCGAGGACAGGATTTCGCGTAGCGCCTGCATGCCCGGCGTCTGCGAGCCGCTGTTATCGCCGGGCGGCGCCTCGACGGCGTCGCGGGTGTCGAACAGCACGGTGCCGCCCTGCTTCATATAGGCGTCGATCTTGTTGATCGCGTCCTGCGGTGGCTTTGGCGCGCCGGGGACGATCGGCCAGTAGATCAGCGGGAAGAAGGCGAGTTCGTCGCGCGCGGGATCGACGCCGACGGGATCGCCGGCCTCCAGCGCGGTACGTTGCGCCAGGAACAGTGTCAGCCCGGACATGCCGGCTTTCACGATGGAGTCGACGTCAGCATTGCCCGTGACGACATAAGCGAGCCGTGTCTGCGAAACCGCCTTCATGGCGAAGTCGTCGCTGTTCTCGGCGCGCGTGGTGGACGGCGCCATCGATGCCAGCAGGAAGGCGAGCGCCAGCGCCGCAGGTGCCGCGCGCCGCCGCCACAGCGCGGCAAGGCCGGCGCCGAGCATGGCGACCACGATCGCATCGAGCAGGAACAGACCGAGCGCCGACGACAGCAGGATGCCGCGGAGATCACGTGGCTCGGCATTGGTGTAGTTCGCCCGCCGCGCACGCAGGGCAGACGTATCGAGCGGGGCGATGCGGTCGGCGGTCGCCAGCGTGTTGACGGCGATCGGGGCGTCGGCCGGACCGTAGAGGCCGGGCGGGTGATCCAGCGTCGCGCGGTCGCGGTAATCGGCAGGCATCGGCTTGGCGGTCGACGGCGGCGGGCCGAACGCGCCAAAGCCATCCAGCGTGCGGAGCGGCGCCACGGTCTCGGCCTTGGCTTCGCCGGCGACCCCAGCACCAGGCTTCGAAGTGTAGCCGGACATGTCGACCAGCCGGCGCAGCATCTCGACGAAGGTGCCGGACATCGGCAGATCCGACCAGCGCGAATCCGCGCCGACATGGAACAGGCTGACCACGCCCTTGCCGCGATGCTCGCCGGTGACGAGCGGCGTGCCGTCTTCCAGCGACGCCCAGCTCTTGGTGGCGAGCACGGCATCCGGCTCGGCCAGCACCTGCCGGCTCACGGTGATATCCTTTGGCACCGCGAGACCGGCGAACGGGCCGTCGGCGGTGAACGAGGCCAGATGCTGCGGCTTCTCCCAGGTCAGGCTGCCGCCGAGGACGCGCCCGCCGCGGCGCAGCTTCACCGGCACCAGATCGTCATCGGCTTGCGCCAGCCGCGGGCCGGCGAAACGCACCAGCACGCCGCCCTGGTCGATCCAGGCGTTGAGCCGCTCGCGGATTTCCGGCGACAGCGTGCCAACATCAGCCATCACGATCATCGGCAGCCGCTGGTCGAGGAACTGGGCGATCGCCTGCTGTGGCGCGCCGCGGTCGCCGAGACGCACATCGGCGAATGGCGACAGCGCACGGGAAAGGTAGAAGGTCGAGGCGAGCAGCGGCTGCGCGGTGTCGTTGGTCGCGCCGGAGACGACGCCGACCGCACGGCGCCGCCACCTCTTGTCGAGGAGCTGCACCGCGCCGGCGGAGCGCTCGCCGGCGATCTCCAACCGCGCGATATCGTTGCGCAGTTCGACCGGGAGATCGAACGATGCCTCGGTCTCGCGATCCTGCGGAGCGAAGCTGTAGCGCGCCTCGCCGATCGGAGAGCCCTTGGCATCCAGCGCCCGCACCGTGCCGGAGGTGATGCCGGTCTCGGTGCGCAGGACTTTTACCGTCATCTTGGCCGCGGCATTCTCGGCGGCAACGAGGGCCTGCGCGGACGGCGCTCCGCCCTCGTAGATCGTCAGCGTGCGGTTCTCGACCAGCTTGCCGAGGCCTTCGGTGAATTCCGCGCCGCGCCCGGTGTCGACGCCGTCGGACAGCCAGGCGATCTCGGCATCGCCGGTGGCTTTCAGGAACCGATCGATGGCGGGCAGCGTGTCGACGCGGTCGATCGAATAGGGTTTTGGCGCGAACTGCCGCAGCGCGACGCGCGCGGTACCGGCCGGCATCAGCGTGATGTCACGCGCGGACTCCGATAGCGGCACCAGTGCCACGCCGCGGCGGTCGTTCTCCGCATTGGCGATCAGTTCGTCGGCGGCCCTGATCCGCGCGTCCCAGCTCGAGGCCGAGCTCCAGCCGTCGTCGAGCAGGATCACGAGCGGCGCCTTGGAGGACGCAAGGCCGGTCTGCGGATTCCAGATCGGCCCGGCCGCGGCGAAGATGACGAGCGCGGCGGCGAGGAGGCGCAGCAGCGTCAGCCACCATGGCGTGCGCGATGGCGTCTCTTCCCTGGGCTGGATATCGAACAGCAATCTGGTCGGCGGAAATTCGATGCGCCTCGGCCGTGGCGGCATCACGCGGAGCAGCCACCACAGTGCCGGCAGGCTCAGAAGGCCCAACAGCAGCATCGGTTCGGCAAACGACAGCGGCAAGCCTGCGATCATGCGCCGAGCCCCACTTTGACGGTGGACCGTACGCTGGCCTTGCTGACCGTCATGCCGTTGTGCAGGAACAATAGCAGCTCCGCTGCGGAGCGGCTCGTGGTGTGGGTCGAGAACAACCAGTCGAGCCGGTTGGTCTCGGCGCGGATCTCGTCACGATGCAGCGCGACGCGCGCGACATAGTCGCTGGCCCAGCTCTCGGCGCGGCCCGCGGTGATCGCAGTGCCCGCTTCCGGTTCGACGAATTCAACGCGGCCGGAATAGGGGAAGGTTTCCTCGGCGGGATCGACGACCTGGATCACCGTGCCGTGCGCGCCCGAGGCCGACAGCCCGGCGAGCGTGGTTCGGATTTCCGAAATTGGCGACCAGAAGTCCGACAGCACCACGATCTCGGAAAGCGCCGACGGCACGAAGGACGGCGGCAGGCTGGCGCGGGTCGCATCGTCATGCAGTATCGCCTGCGCCATCTTGTCGATGACGGTGCGGCTCGCGGTCGGGTTCATCAAGCCGGGAATGCCGACGCGTTCGCCGCCGGCGACCAGCAATTCGGCCAGCGCAAAGGCGACGATCAGGCCGCGCTCGAGCTTTGAATCGCGCGCCTGCTTGGACGCGAACGCCATCGACGGCGAGCGGTCGGGCCAGATCCAGACGGTGTGCGCCGCCTCCCATTCCTGCTCGCGGACGTAGAGATGGTCGTCACGCGCCGAGCGCCGCCAGTCGACGTTCTGCGACGGCTCGCCGGAGACGAAGCGGCGATATTGCCAGAAGCTTTCGCCGGCGCCGGCGCGGCGGCGGCCGTGCAAGCCATGGATGACGTTGTTGGCGATGCGGCGGGCCTCGAGCACCAGGCGCGGCAGCGACGCGGCGAGCGATCGGCTTTCGCCATCGGCACGTCGGACCGCAACGATCTCCTCGTTCAGGTGCTTGTTCTCTGCGGCCATCAAGCGATCCGCGTCTTCAATTGCTTGATCACGTCAGGAATGGTGCGGCCTTCGGCGCGCGCAGTGAAAGTGAGCGCCATGCGGTGCTTGAGCACGGGTTCGGCGAGATCGAGCACGTCGTCGATCGAGGGCGCGAGCCGCCCGTCGAGTAGGGCGCGGGCGCGGACGGCGAGCATCAAGGCCTGGCTGGCGCGCGGGCCCGGTCCCCAGGCGATCAGCTTCTCGCCTTCCGGATTGGGCCGCGCGGCGCGCACCAGCGATAGGATGGCGTCGACGACGGAGTCGCCGACCGGCAGCCTTCGTACCAGCCGCTGCGCGCTGAGCAGCAGTTCCGCGTTCATCGCAGCCTTCGCCAGCGTCTCTTCCGCGCCGGTGGTCTCGAACAGGATGCGACGTTCGGCCTCACGGTCGGGATAGTCGACGTCGATCTCCATCAGGAAGCGGTCGAGCTGCGCTTCGGGCAGCGGATAGGTGCCTTCCTGTTCCAGCGGATTCTGCGTCGCCAGCACATGGAATGGCTTGGGAAGGTCATGGCGTGCACCCGCAACCGTGATGTGCTGCTCCTGCATGGCTTGCAGCAGTGCTGATTGGGTGCGCGGGCTGGCGCGGTTGATCTCGTCCGCCATCAGAAGCTGCGCGAATACCGGACCTGCGATAAAGCGGAACGAGCGCTTGCCGGTGCTGCTCTCATCCAGCACCTCGGCGCCGAGGATGTCCGACGGCATCAGGTCCGGGGTGAACTGGATGCGCTTGGTGTCGAGGCCGAGCGTGATGCCGAGCGTCTCCACGAGCTTGGTCTTGGCAAGGCCGGGAACCCCGATCAGCAGCGCATGTCCGCCGGAAAGGATCGTCACCAGTGTATTCTCGATCACCCGGTCCTGGCCGAAAATAACCGTGGAAATCGCCTCTTTCGCCGTACGGATCTGGCCGGCAATCTGCTCGGCCGAGCGGACGATCACGTCTTCCAGTTTTTCGACACTGTCTGCACCAGCCATTCCGTGCTCCTTATCGACGGCGCAACCTCGCGTCGTCACGCCATTGGCCCCATGCTAAGCATACGCGAAGGCCATGTATTCGTTGAATTAAACTATCCCCACCTTAACGGGTTTTCAGGGTATGAACGCCATCACGATGTGGCGAGAACACCATCCCCGCGCACATCTGAAGGATGTACGTAAGCGACGTGCACCAATCGTGCCAGATTGAAGCTCTCAACCTTAAGGCAAACCATGGCGAACGAAGGGCAAACAAGCCGTCAGGGCCTCGAAGGATTGACCGCCGCGGCCACTAATGCCGCGAAAACAAATCCTGCCGGCGGCAAGGGCCTTCCACCCGTGCATTTATGGAATCCGCCGTTCTGTGGCGATCTCGATATACGAATCGGCAGCGACGGCACATGGTACTATATGGGAACACCGATCGGCCGGCCGGCGCTGGTGCGGCTATTCTCCACCATCCTGAAACGCGAAGACGGCAAGCATTTCCTGGTGACGCCGGTGGAGAAGGTCGGCATCCGCGTCGACGATGCGCCGTTCCTTGCGGTCGAGATGCAAAAGGATGGGGACGGACGCGGACGGCTGCTCAGGTTCCGCACCAATGTCGACGACTGGGTCGATTGCGACGCCGCGCACGCCCTCCGTTTCGAGCCGGGCAATGACGGCGGGCTCACGCCCTATCTGCACGTCCGCGCCGATCTCTGGGCCAAGGTCACCCGTCCGCTCTACTACGATCTGGTTGACATGGGGGAAGAGCGGATGGTCGATGGTCATCCGATGTTCGGAATCGAGTCCGGCGGCGCATTCTTCGCGATGGCGGATGCGAAAGAGGTGAGGGACGCGCTTTGAACGAGCCGATGCTGAAGACGGAGCCGGCGGCGATCAGCTCGGCGGAATTTTTCGCGCGCAGCCACGCGCGGCTGAATTTCGACGTCCCGCCCGGCCTGGTCGATCCCAACATCATTCCGAGGACCGGCGACTCCGGCAATGACCGCATGCTCGAGATCATCGCGCACGAACAGCCGGTGCGGCCGGCCGCGGTGCTGATCCCGGTGGTCGACCGCGATGAGCCGACGGTGCTGCTGACGCAGCGCTCGGAGCATTTGAGCAGCCATGCCGGCCAGATCTCATTCCCCGGCGGCAAGATCGACGCGACGGATGCCTCTCCGCTCGACGCCGCGCTGCGCGAGGCCGACGAGGAAGTCGGGCTCGCGCGCGACTTCATCGAGCCGATCGGCTATCTCGATCTTTACGGCACCGCGTTTGGTTTTCGCATCCTGCCGACGGTGGCGCGCGTGAAGCCCGGCTTCAAGCTCAGGATCAACGAGGGCGAAGTCGTCGACGCATTCGAAGTGCCGCTTTCGTTCCTGATGAACCCCGCGAACCATCAGCGCCACAGCAAGGAATTTCGCGGCATCGAGCGCTCCTATTATGCGATGCCCTTTGCCGAGCGTTACATCTGGGGCGCGACCGCCGGGATCCTGCGCGTATTGTACGAACGGATCTACCTGCCATGATCCGTCCGGTATTGACCGAGATCGGAATTTTCCTGATCCCTTTCGCGGTCTATGCCTTGTTCCTCATTGCAACGCGCTCCGGCGTCTTCGCGAAATCTTCCTGGCCCATGCCTTTGATTGCGAAGCTGGTGCTGGGAGCGCTGCTTCTGGTCGTGGTCAGTTTCGTGCTGCTCGCGCATTTCTCCGGCGCGCCGCCGAATTCGACCTATATCCCCGCTCATATCGAGAATGGCAAGCTCGTGCCCGGAGTTGAGAAATGACGCACGCACGTGCGCTGGAGCAGGCGCCTTGGCTGAGATCGGGATCCACGGCACGCGTGCTCGCGCTGCTCAACGCCAACGGCGAGGAAGCGCGCGTGGTCGGCGGCGCGGTGCGTAACGCGCTGCTGCACCGGCCGATCGGCGACATCGATCTCGCGACCACGGCGGTTCCTGAGGAGGTGATGCGCCGCGCCAAGGCGGCAGGAATCAAGAGCGTGCCGACCGGCATCGAGCATGGCACGGTGACGCTGGTCGTCGACAAGCATCCGTTCGAGGTCACGACGCTGCGCGAGGATACCGAAACCTATGGCCGCAAGGCCAAGGTCGCATTCGGCCGCGACTGGGCGCGCGATGCCGAGCGGCGCGACTTCACCATCAACGGCCTTTCGGTCGATGCCAAAGGCGTGGTGCACGACCATGTCGGCGGGCTCGACGATATCGCCGCTCGCCGCGTGCGCTTCATCGGCGATCCCAGTCAGCGCATCGCCGAGGATTACTTGCGCATCCTGCGCTTCTTCCGCATGCATGCGGCTTACGGCGCCGGCGATCCCGATCGCGCCGGCTATATCGCCTGCATCGCCGGCCGTGCCGGCCTGGCGCAGCTTTCGGCGGAGCGCCTGCGCATGGAAATGCTCAAGCTCGTGGTGGCTGACGGAGCGGTGGCCGCGGTCACCGCGATGGCCGAGGGCGGCCTGCTGCAGATGATTCTGGGCGGCGTCGGCTATACCGGGCCGTTCGCAGTCATGATCGCAGCCGAGCGCGAGCTCGGGCTCGAGGCGAGCGCGGTGCGCCGGCTCGGTGCGCTCGCACTCGCCATCACCGAGGACGCAAAGCGCGTTGCGGTCAAGCTGCGGCTCACCAATGCAGAGGCGAAGGCGCTGGAAGCGATGGCGGATCGTTGGTGGCAACTCGCTGGTATCGACGAGGCGGCGGCGCGCCGCTGGCTCTATCGTCTCGGCGAGGCGGCCTATCTCGACCGGATGATGCTGGCCTGGGCGCGGATGAGCGATGGCCACGACATCGCTCATTGGCGCGAACTGGCGCGCCTGCCGCAGCGTTGGCAGGCGCCGAAATTTCCGCTGAAGGCGGCCGATTTCATCGCGCGCGGAATTGCCGAGGGACCGGCGCTCGGCCATGTGCTGGCCCAGGCCGAACAGGCGTGGCTCGCTGCGGAGTTTCCGCTCGACCAGGGCGCGCTCTCGACGATCGCCGATGAGATGGTCGCCCGCTTCGCCCACGACCACCGATTGTGAACTCCTCGCCAGCCTGTCCGGTAGCCCGGGTGAAGCGCAGCGTAACCCGGGGTGCTGGTCGACATGGAGCGGAGTTGTCCCGGGTTGCGCTGCGCTCCACCCGGGCTACGAGGTTGCTCATTGTCACTGAGCGCCAGGCGCCGCCGGGCTTTGTGAACCAGGCCGCATCGCAGGCAGGGACTTAAGCGACCTTGCCCTTGCGGCGATCGTCTTCATCCTCGTCTTCGTCGTCGTCTTCTTCGTCTTCTTCGTCTTCCTCGTCGTCGTCCTCTTCCTCGTCATCGGGAATGGCGGCTTCGAGGACGGCAACGGGAAGCGTTTCCCGAAACAGATCGCCGTCGATACCCATCCATACGCACTCGACGGAATCCTCGTTGACTTCCGCAACCGTAATCGGGTGCCCGCCCGATTTCAGCATCACCACATCGCCTGGTTTTAGTTCCATGGTCCACCCTTCGCCTTGATTGACGCGCGGGCACGTTACAGAGCTGTCATGACAGTCCGATCACGAGGGATCGCCGCTACAGGATTTTGATGGGGATTACGGCGAAGCGCAGGGTTCGCTACCGATTCGCGCCGGGAAGCAGTTCGGTCAGGGATCGTATGATGCGATTCGGCCTGACCGCCGATCCCGCGGGAAGACCATCCCCGTGCACGTCGATCCAGATCGAGTAGATGCCGAGCCGCTGCGGCGCGACGACTTCCCATTCCAGATTGTCGCCGACCATCCAGGTGTCCGCTGCGCTGACGCCGAGCGCATCCATGGCGTGCAGATAGGCGCGCTCTTCGGGCTTGCCGAAGCCATGCTCGCCTTCGATCTGGATGTGATCGAAGCGGTGCGTCAGTGCGAAGCGCTCGATCTTGGCGCGTTGCATCAGCGCGGCGCCGTTGGTGACAAGCGCGAGCTTGATGCCAAGCGACCGCAGCCCATCTATGGCGTCGTGCGCGCCCGGAAAGACGAAGATGCTTTCCTCGCGAAACGTCGTGAACCGATCGGCGATCCGGACTGCGAGGTCGTCTGAAACGGACGGGTGGCCGCTCGCACGAAGCGCGGCAAAGCCGCCCCTGACCGTTTCTCGGCGCGCTTCCTCGAGCTTCAACCGCCAGATCGGCTCCGCCGTGGACCAGAATTTCCGGGCGAAAGCCAGGATCGCGGCGGCAGCCACCGGCGGATCCATCGGCGTCAATTCATCGGCGAATTCGGCCGCGATCGTGTTCCAGGCGATCTCGGGCCGGGCATAGGCCGACAGGATGGTATCGTCCATGTCGATCAGCATGGCGCGGGGGAGTTTGGTCACGACGGCGATCTCACGGCCATTTCGCATGCGGCGGCATCGACGACAGGATCGAATCGACATTGCCGCCGGTCTTCAGGCCGAAAATCGTGCCGCGGTCGTAGAGCAGATTGAACTCGACATAGCGCCCGCGCCGGACCAGTTGCTCCTCGCGGTCCTCAGCGGTCCATGCCGTCGCAAAATTGCGCCTGACCAGCTCGGGATAGATCTTCACGAACGCGCGGCCGACATCCTGGGTGAAGGCGAGGTCGGCGTCCCAGTCGCCGCTGTCGTGCCAATCGTAGAAGACGCCGCCGATGCCGCGCGCTTCCTTGCGGTGCGGCAGGTAGAAATAGTCGTCGCACCATTTCTTGTATTTCTCATACGGCGCGATCCGCGCATGGGCATCGCAGGCCGATTGCATCGCGGCATGGAAGGCGAGCGTATCAGGATCGTCCTGCGTGCGCCGCCGGTCCAGGACCGGCGTGAGGTCGGCACCGCCGCCGAACCACGCCTTGGTGGTGACGACGAAGCGGGTGTTCATATGCACCGCCGGCACGTTCGGATTGTGCAGATGCGCGATCAGCGAGATGCCCGAGGCCCAGAAGCGCGGATCGTCCGCCGCGCCCGGGATCTGGGCGCGGAATTCGGGGGCGAACTCGCCATGCACGGTCGAGCAGTGCACGCCGACCTTTTCGAACAGGCGCCCGCGCATCAGCGACATCACGCCACCGCCGCCGGGCTTGCCGGTATGGTCGGTGCGGTCCCACGGCGTGCGCACGAAGCGCCCGGCTTCGCCTGGATAGAGCCAAGCAGGCGCGTCATCCTCCAGCCGCTCAAAAGCCGCGCAGATATCGTCGCGCAGCGTTTCGAACCAGGTTTTTGCGCGCGCCTTGCGCTGTTCGATCGCGGATTTTTCCATGACTTAGGCTTCCGGTCCGAAGTAGGTGCAGCTCTCGTTGCAACTGTCGCGATGCACGCTGACGCGGCTGACCTTGCCCGCATGCTGCACCCGTTCGAAGATGAATCGCGACAGGTTTTCAAGGGTAGGCAGTCCAAGCGCCCCGATCTTGTTGAGGAACTTGTGGTCTAGCGTCTTCTGCACCTCGGCGATGCGGCGTTCGAGCAGGCCTAGGTCAAGCACCATGCCGGTCGCTGGGTCCGGCGTTCCGCGCACCGTCACTTCCGCACGAAACGAATGGCCATGGATCTCCTGGCTGCTCGCGCCAAGGGTCGTTCCGGAGAGCGCATGCGCCGCCTCGAAGCGGAACGATTTCGTCAATTCCCACATCCTGAAAGTCCAACTCCTATCTGATGCCCAGCGTCTTGTGCGTCTGCACGCTCAGCCGCCATTGGGGGTGTTGCAAGCAATACTCGACCGCGCGCGCGGTGTTTTGAATTGCATCAGGCCCATCCATCGGCTGCAGCGAGAAGCGCTCGAAATCGAGATCGACGAAGCGCTCCGGCGCGGCGTCCTGTTGCGGATAGACCAGCTTCAACTCGTTCCCCTTCTTCACCACGAGTTCCGCGCCGGCCTTCGGGCTGACGCAGACCCAGTCCAGCCCGTCTGGAGGTGTGATCGTGCCATTGGTCTCGACGCCGATGGCAAAGCCGCGCGCATGCAGCGCGTCGATCAGCTCGGTGTCGACCTGCAGCAGCGGCTCACCACCGGTCAGCACGACATAGCGGCCGACACTATCGCCCGTCCATTGTGCGCCGATGATGTCGGCAAGTGCTGCGGCACTCGCATAGCGCCCGCCGAGCGTGCCGTCGGTGCCGACGAAATCGGTGTCGCAGAATTGGCAGGTTGCGCTGGCGCGGTCCTGCTCGCGGCCGCTCCAGAGGTTGCAGCCGGCAAAGCGGCAGAACACCGAGGCACGGCCGGCCTGCGCGCCTTCGCCCTGCAGGGTGAGAAAAATCTCCTTGACCGCGTAGCTCACGGAATCTCCTTCAGCTCAGGCTGCGGGTCTGCCGCAAGGCCTCGCCGATCGCCAGCGCCGCCGACATCGCGATATTGAGCGAGCGCATGGGCGGCTTGATCGGGATCACCAGCCGCGCATCGGCGGCCGCCACCACCGCATCGGTGACCCCAGCGGATTCGCGCCCGAAGAGCAGTATATCGGAAGCGGCATAGCGAAAATCGAGGTAGGAACCGGCGACCTTGGTTGTGAACAGTATCAGCCGATAGCCCGCCTCGCGGCGCCATTCCTCGAATTTCGTCCAGGAGTCATGGCGCATCAAATGGACGTGGTCGAGATAGTCCATTCCCGCCCGGCGGAAATGCCGGTCGGAGGTCGGGAAGCCTGCCGGCTCGATGATATGAGCGGCCACATCCAGGCAGGCGCACAGCCGCAGGATGGTGCCGGTGTTCTGTGGGATATCGGGCTGGAAGAGCGCGATCTGCATGGCCGTGGCGCTGGGTTAAGTACCGACGAAATGTCTCAAGAAAACAACGTTCGTCGCTCATTTCGTGCATTGCACGCCTGCGAGCCGATAGCGGGCTTGCGCTCGTCCGGCAAGGGTGCCAATAGAACGATTCTGGACTGCTGTTCCGCCAGTAGGGAGGAGGGACAGTGGTTTTCTGCCGCCGCGGGGGCCGCGGGCGCCGGCAGGCCTCCCGGTTGCAATGGGCGCCGCCGGGGCGGTTCCACCGGCTGCAGACAAGGAAAGGGCTTGGAATCGTGACGACAGCGTCTTCGGCGGACCATCCGACACGCCGTGATTTCCTTTTTGTTGCAACGGGTGCTGCTGCTGCGGTGGGTGCAGCTGCGACGGTCTGGCCATTCATCGACCAGATGAACCCGGACGCGGCGACCATCGCCGCCGGTGCGCCTATCGAGGTCGATCTGGCGCCGGTCGCTGAGGGGCAGGACATCAAGGTGTTCTGGCGCGGCAAGCCGATCTATATCAGCCACCGCACCAAGAAGCAGATCGACGAGGCGCGCAGCGTTCCGCTCTCGAGCCTGCCCGACCCGCAGACCGACGAGGCCCGGGTCAAGTCCGGCCATGAGCAATGGCTGGTCGTCATCGGCATCTGCACCCATCTCGGATGTATCCCGATCGCCCATGAGGGCAATTACGACGGATTTTTCTGCCCCTGCCATGGCTCGCAATACGACTCCTCCGGTCGTATCCGCCAGGGGCCCGCGCCCGCCAATTTGGCCGTGCCGCCTTATCAGTTCGTTTCCGACACCAAAATCCAGATCGGCTAAGTTTCGGCCCAGCCCGAGGCTTCGACCGATCGCGTCGTCTTTACTTCTCAGGATCGCATCAATGAGCGGACCATCCGATTTTCAGCCGACCAATCCCGTCTTGAGGTGGATCGAGCGGCGACTGCCGATCTTCGGCCTCATGCACTCCTCCTTCGTGGCCTATCCCACGCCGCGCAACCTGAACTACTGGTGGACCTTCGGCGCCATCCTCTCGATGATGCTGGCGGTGCAGATCCTGACCGGCGTGATCCTGGCGATGCACTATACCCCGCATGCTGATCTCGCCTTCAGGTCGGTTGAACTCATCATGCGCGACGTCAATTACGGCTGGATGTTGCGCTATATGCACGCCAGCGGCGCCTCGATGTTCTTCATCGCCGTCTACATCCACATGTTCCGCGGCCTGTATTACGGGTCGTACAAGGAGCCGCGTGAGGTACTCTGGATTCTCGGGGTCATCATCTACCTGCTCATGATGGCAACTGGTTTCCTGGGCTATGCGTTGCCTTGGGGTCAGATGAGTTTCTGGGGCGCCACCGTCATCACCAACCTGTTCTCCGCCGTGCCCTATTTCGGCGAGAGCATCGTGACGCTGTTGTGGGGCGGTTACGCCGTCGGCAACCCGACGCTGAACCGCTTCTTCTCGCTACACTATCTGTTACCCTTCGTGATCGCCGGCGTGGTCGTGCTGCATGTCTGGGCGCTGCATGTGGCGGGCCAGAACAATCCGGCCGGCGTCGAGGCCAAGACCGAGAAGGACACGGTCGCCTTCACGCCCTACGCGACGATCAAGGATCTGTTCGGCGTCTCCTGCTTCCTGATCTTCTTCGCTTGGTTCCTCTTTTACATGCCGAACTATCTGATGGAGGCGGACAACTATATTCCCGCCAATCCGGGCGTGACGCCGGCGCATATCGTGCCGGAATGGTACTACTTGCCGTTCTACGCGATCCTGCGCTCGATCCCGAACAAGCTTGCGGGCGTGGTCGCGATGTTCTCGGCGATCCTAGTGCTGGCGTTCCTGCCGTGGCTCGACAGCGCCAAGACCAGGTCGTCGAAGTATCGCCCGCTGGCCAAGCAGTTCTTCTGGATGTTCGTCGTCGTCTGCGTCCTGCTCGGCTATCTCGGGGCGCAGCCGCCGGAGGGCATCTATGTGATCGCCGGCCGTATCCTGACGGTCTGCTACTTCGCGTACTTCCTGATCGTGCTGCCGCTGCTCTCCCGGATCGAGACGCCGAGGCCGGTGCCGAACTCGATCGCCGACGATGTGCTGGCGAAGACGGGCCGCAAGGCCGCGCCGATGGTCTCGGCCGTGATCGCGATCATGGTTGCGGGCGGGCTCTTGGTCGGCGGCGCGCAAAGCGCCAAGGCCGAGGGGGGCGAGGTGGCACCGCCGGCGCAGAAGTGGTCGTTCTCCGGCCCTTTTGGCAAGTTTGACCGCGGCGCGGTGCAGCGCGGGTTGCAGGTCTACAAGGAGGTCTGCGCGACCTGCCACAGCCTGTCCTTTGTCGCGTTCCGCAACCTCGCGGATCCCGGCGGGCCCGGCTATTCGACGGCCCAGGCCGCCGCATTCGCCTCCGACTACAAGATCAAGGATGGCCCGAACGACCAGGGCGAGATGTTCGAGCGTCCGGGCCGGCCCGCTGACTACTTCCCGTCGCCGTTCCCCAACGAGCAGGCGGCCCGTGCGGCCAATGGTGGCGCGGCTCCGCCGGATCTGTCGCTGATCACCAAGGCCCGTTCCTACAAGCGCGGCTTCCCCTGGTTCGTGATCGACTTCTTTACCCAGTACCAGGAGCAGGGCCCGGATTACGTCACCGCGATCCTGGAAGGCTTCGAGGAGAACCCGCCGGCCGGCGTGACCATTCCCGAGGGCTCCTACTACAACAAGTACTTCCCGGGCCACGCCATCAAGATGCCGAAGCCGCTGAGCGACGGTCAGGTCGCCTATAGCGATGGTTCGCCGACCACGGTCGCGCAATATGCCCACGACGTCACGACCTTCCTGATGTGGACCGCGGAACCGCATATGGAAGCGCGCAAGCGGCTCGGGCTTCAGGTGTTCGTGTTCCTGATCCTGTTCTCGGTCCTGATGTACTTCACCAAGAAGAAGGTCTGGGCCAACGCGCACTGATCGCGCTTTCGGCAACGTGATTTGAAAAAGCCCCCGCGGGGGCTTTTTTGCTGGCGCGATTGCGTCTCGCGCGCTGAGTAGTCAAGATACTCGCAACCCCCTCAGAAACATTCCGGAGGAATTCATGGGCACCACCATCACCTTCAAGCGTCCGGACGGAAAGGACGCAGGCGGTTATCTCGCCAACGCGGCGCGCGGCGATGCACCGGGCGTGGTCGTGATCCAGGAGTGGTGGGGCCTGCAGGACCAGATCAAGGGTATGTGCGACCGCTTCGCGCAGGCTGGCTTCGACGCGCTGGCGCCCGATCTCTACAAGGGTACGGTGGTGCCGTATCACGACACCGATGCCGCGGGTCGCGAGATGAACTCGCTCGACTTCATGGACGCCACCACGCAGACCGTACGTGGCGCCGCGCAATATCTGGCGCGGAACGGCGCCAAGGTCGGCCTCACCGGCTTCTGCCTTGGCGGCGCGGTGACCGTCATCGGCGCTACCAAGATTCCGGAACTGACCGCCGGTGTCGTGTTCTACGGCATCCCGCCGGAGCAGGCGGCAAAGCCGGCCGACGTCAAGATCCCGCTGCAGGCGCATTTCGCCAACAAGGATGATTGGTGCACACCGCAACTGGTCGACACCTTCGAGAAGGCCATGAAGGCCGCCGGCAAGTCGCTCGAGCTCTTCCGCTATGACGCCGAGCACGCCTTCGTCAACGAGCAGCGCATGTCGGTGCACGACCGCCAGGCCGCCGAGCTCGCCTGGGACAGGGCGACGGAGTTCTTCAAGAAGCATCTGGGCTGATGGGTGCATCCCCTCATCCTGAGGAGCGGCGTCTTCGCCGCGTCTCGAAGGATGAGGCCGACGGCGGGCCTCATGGTTCTCCGAGCGATGCGCAGCATCGTCTCGAGACGGCGCAAGCGCCTCCTCACCATGAGGGATTTGCGCTGACGGCTCGTGGCAGCCTTAGGGTTTTCCGGTCACCCCGTCCCACCATGGACAGGTGCCTGACATCAGCTTGAAATTGCCTTGCATCACCTGCACCGGCGCGCGGCGGCCTTGGGCGGCGGCGTGCATTCGCATCTCGCGAGCGAGTTCGCGGTCCTTGGCCGGCAGCCAGACGCGCTCGTGACCCCACAGGCTCGGGCCGTCCTGCATCTCGTATGGCTGCCACGTCGCCGGATCGATCTCGCGGCCGCCCCAGCCGCATTCGATCATGAAGGATGACGGCGTCCTGGCGTAGAACGAGGTCATGAAGTCATTGGTGTGGCGGCCGAGCGAGGTGCCGATGCGGTCGGGCTGGCTGAGCGCGACATCGTAAGCCTGCCCGACATCGTCGAGCGAGAACATCTCGACCATCAGATGATGCATGCCGCTCTTCCCGGTCTCGATCAGCGCGAGGCTATGATGGCGCGGATTGACGTGGAAGAAATAGGCGCGAAACGGCTGCAGGATGTAGTCCGAAAGCCCGAAGCCGAGCACGTCGACATAGAACGCCATCATCGGATCGATGCGTTCCACCGTCAGCACGGCATGCCCGAGCCCGAGCGGGCCGGTGCGGAAGCCAGAGATCGCGCGGCCCGGCTTGAACGGCGTGGCATCGATCTCCGCGCCGCAAAACGCTTCCAGCCGGTTGCCTTCGGGATCGTGGAAGGAGATCAGCCCGCGCACATGCCTGGCATCGGCGAGCGCTTGCGGCTCCGCGGTCACCGCGACGCCGGCTTGCTCGAGCTGGGCGGCGAGCTCATCCAGTGCCGCCGCATCCGCCACCTCCCAGCCGAAGAAGCGCGATCCTTCCGGAGCGGCGCGATCGATCACGATGCGTTGTTTGCGGTCGTCCATCCGGAAGGTGAGCAGGGAATTGCCGCGCTCGACCGCCTGCAGGCCGACGAGGGTGGTGCCGAATTCCCGCCAGTCATCGAGTTCGGCCGCGCCAAACCCGGCATATCCGAGACCTGATAGCCCCATATGCGCCTCCACCGTTGTCCATTGGGGCGGTTGGTCCGCCACTCCTTGGGATCAAACTTACGCGAATTCGCCGGCCTTCAAACCCCAAAGATGGATTTTTGGGCAGGCCAGCGGCCGTGCCCGTCCCTTGACATCGCCCCCGCCGGGTGGTGATTAGCGCGGTATGAGCACCGTTGCCCGCCCATCCTGTCTTTGGTGGCCCACCTTCTCATAGGTGGCCGGTGCGATTTCATTTAAAATATCGTCGAAGGTCGCCATCGCAGTGCGACGGTCCCTTCGGTTGTCCTGTGTGGCGCTCCCTCGTTAAGTCTCGTAAGAGGAACACATGAACAGGACAGTCTTCTCCCTGCCGGCGAAAAGCGAGTACCGCACCAGTGGCGGGCTTGCGGTCGCCCGTGTGGTCGAACAGTTCACCGGCAATGCCGGCCGGCTCGACGACCTGATCGATCTGCTCGACCGCCGCCGCGGCGTCGTGCTGTCCTCGGGCACGAGCGTGCCCGGGCGCTACGAGAGCTTCGATCTCGGCTTCTCCGATCCGCCGCTGGCGTTGGAGACATCAGGCACGAACTTCTCGCTATCAGCGCTGAACAAGCGCGGCGAAGTGCTGATCGCTTTCCTCGGCGATGTCCTGCGCGAGCCCTGCGTCGTCATCACCGAGAAGAGTGCGGCGCGGCTGGCGGGCCATATCATCCGAGGCGAAGCACCGGTCGAGGAAGACCAGCGCACCCGGCGCGCCAGCGTGATGTCGCTGGTGCGCGATCTCGTGGCGGCCTTGTCGTCCGGCGCCGATCCGCTGCTCGGCCTGTTCGGCGCCTTCGCCTACGACCTCGTGTTCCAGATCGAGGACCTCGTGCAGAAGCGGCAGCGCGAGGCCGACCAGCGCGACATCGTGCTTTATGTGCCCGACCGGCTGCTCGCCTATGACCGCGCCACCGGCCGCGGCGTGGTGCTGACTTACGACTTCGCCTGGAACGGCAAGTCGACTGAAGGCCTGCCGCGCGAGACCGCCGAAAGCCGCTATCTCAAGGCGGGTCGGCAGGGTTTCGCCGATCACGCGCCCGGCGAATACCAGGCGACCGTGGAAGTCGCGCGTGCGGCGTTCGCCCGCGGCGATCTGTTCGAGGCGGTGCCCGGCCAGCTCTTCGCCGAGCCCTGCGAGCGTTCCCCGGCCGAAGTGTTTCAGCGGCTGTGCCGCATCAACCCGTCGCCCTATGGCGCGCTGATGAATCTAGGCGAAGGCGAATTCCTGGTGTCGGCTTCGCCGGAAATGTTCGTCCGCTCCGATGGCCGGCGCGTGGAGACCTGTCCGATCTCGGGCACGATCGCGCGCGGCAGCGATGCGATCGGCGATGCCGAGCAGATCCGCCAGCTCCTGAACTCGGAGAAGGACGAGTTCGAGCTCAACATGTGCACCGATGTCGACCGCAACGACAAGGCGCGCATCTGCGTGCCCGGCACCATCAAGGTGCTGGCGCGGCGCCAGATCGAAACCTACTCAAAACTGTTCCATACCGTCGATCACGTCGAGGGCATGTTGCGTCCGGGCTTCGATGCGCTCGATGCCTTCCTCACCCATGCCTGGGCGGTGACCGTGACGGGCGCGCCGAAATTGTGGGCGATGCAGTTCGTGGAAGACCACGAGCGTTCGCCGCGGCGCTGGTATGCCGGCGCCATCGGCTGCGTGAATTTCGACGGCAGCATCAATACCGGGCTCACCATCCGCACCATCCGCATGAAGGATGGGCTCGCCGAGGTTCGCGTCGGCGCCACCTGTCTCTTCGACTCGGATCCGGCGGCCGAGGACCGCGAGTGCCAGGTGAAGGCCGCAGCCCTGTTCCAGGCGTTGCGCGGCGACCCGCCGAAGCGGCTCTCCACCATTGCCCCCGATGCGACCGGCTCCGGCAAGAAGGTGCTCCTGATCGACCACGACGACAGCTTCGTGCATATGCTGGCGGATTACTTCCGCCAGGTCGGCGCTGCCGTCACCGTGGTCCGGCACATCCACGCCCAGGAGATGCTGAAGCAGAAAAGCTGGGATCTCCTGGTGCTGTCACCCGGTCCGGGGCGGCCGGAGGATTTCGGGATCTCGAAGACCATCGGCACCGCGATCGAGAAGAAGCTGCCGATCTTCGGCGTGTGCCTGGGCGTGCAGGCGATCGGCGAATATTTCGGCGGCCAGCTCGGCCAGCTCGGCCAGCCCGCCCATGGCCGTCCCTCGCGCATCCAGGTGCGCGGCGGCCGGTTAATGCAAAATTTGCCGAATGAGATCGTGATCGGCCGCTACCATTCGCTTTATGTCGAGCGCCAGAGCGTGCCTGATGTATTGTCGGTGACGGCGACCACGGAGGACGGCATCGCGATGGCGATCGAGCACAAGACCTTGCCGGTCGGCGGCGTGCAGTTCCACCCGGAATCGCTGATGTCGCTCGGCGGCGAAGTCGGCCTGCGTATCGTGGAAAACGCATTCCGGCTGGATGCGGAGGCGAATTGAGGGCCGTCATTGCGAGCGAAGCGAAGCAATCCATATCGCCACTTGCGGAGACATGGATTGCTTCGTCGCTTTCGCTCCTCGCAATGACGGTGGAGACACGAAAGCGAGACAGCAATGACATTTGACCTCGACCTGAAGGCCGCCATTCGCACCATTCCGGACTACCCGAAGCCCGGCGTCCTGTTCCGCGACATCACCACGCTGCTCGCGGACGCCCGCGCCTTCCGCCGCGCGGTGGATGAATTGGTGCATCCCTGGGCCGGCTCGAAGATCGACAAGGTTGCCGGCATCGAGGCCCGCGGCTTCATCCTCGGCGGCGCGGTCGCGCACCAGGTCTCCGCTGGTTTCGTGCCGATCCGCAAGAAGGGCAAGCTGCCGCATACCACGGTGCGGATCGCCTATTCGCTGGAATACGGCCTCGACGAGATGGAGATGCATGCCGATGCCGTGCATCCCGGCGAGCGCGTGATCCTGGTCGATGATCTGATCGCCACCGGCGGCACCGCGGAGGGCGCGGTCAAGCTCTTGCGACAGATCGGTGCCAACGTCGTCGCCGCCTGCTTCATCGTCGACCTGCCCGAACTCGGCGGCGCCGCCAAGCTGCGCGCAATGGACGTCCCTGTGCGGACGCTGATGGCCTTCGAGGGACACTAAAAGTCACCTCGCCCCGCTCTTGCGGGGAGAGGTCGGCGCGCAGCGCCGGGTGAGGGGACTAGCCGCATACTCTCGTCCATCGAATTCGTGGAAGCAGCCCCTCACCCCAACCCTCTCCCCGCAAGAGCGGGGCGAGGGAGCACACCTAGGACCGCTGCAGCATCACGCTCAATTCGAGGTCGCGGAAGATCGTATAGTTGCGCCGGATCCACTGATGCAACTCGGTGGACGAGTCCTTCTCGTGCCGGAGATAGCCGGTGAAGGAGAAGTTCAGCCGGTCGATATAGGTCTTCAGGAACACCGGCAGCGCGCTGAGGCGGAGCACCCGGCCTTGGCCCATGGCCGCGGGCAGTTCGCCGCGCACCACGAATTCGTTGTCGATGGTCATCAGCGCCCGCGGCGGAACCTGCCGGCGCAGCATCTCGTAGCTGCGCGCGGAGACGCGGTCGATATCGGCAACGAACAGGATGACCGGCGCGACGTGGCGGCGCAGCGCTTCCTTCATGAAGCCGATTTCGTCGATCATCTTGAAGAATTCGTCGAAGGCGTGGAAGCCGAGGTCGATCACCTTCGCCACGCCGTCATTGACGATCAGCCGGTCCATCAACTGCATCTTGCCGTAGGTGTCGATGACATCTGCCGTCTCGGTGGTTTTGGGCAGGTAGTCGAGCAGCGACGGCTCCTTCAGGTTGATGTCGAAGGAAATCACGTCGCCGTTCTTCAGCAGCAGAAATTCGCTCAGCAGCCGCGCGGCCAGGGTCTTGCCGACCTGGGGGCGGGGCGAGCAAATGATGTAGATGGGCGTAGCTGACATCGCCTGCTATATCAGGCGATTTTCCTGCCTAATCCAGCCCCGCATCCTCCGGGGGGGCGACTATTTTTCGCTGCCGCGCGTCACCGACTTGGCGCCGACCAGGTCGGTCAGCTTGATGCGGTCGAACTCGCTCCAGACGTTGGCGAGCCAGTGCCGGACATAGCCGCGGAGCACGAAAGAATAGTTCGCCGCCTCGTCGTGCGGGCCCTTGTTGGCGACGAATTTGAGGAACGGGACGGAAGCGACCTCGACCTGCTCATAGGCCATCTCGTTCAGCTTCGGGATGGTCAGGTCGGTGGCATCCTTGATGCGATGGAAATAGGAATTGTAGGTCGACTGGTCCCACTGGAAGAACTGCGTGTCGTTGATGAAGTTCTTCACCAGGAAGTATTTCGCGCCGCTCATGAAATTGGCGGTCTCCGCGATCTCGTCCAGCGAGGCGATCGAGGGGCCGAGGATATGGAACACCGCGAAGGTAATCTGGCCGGACCGGGCCGCATCCAGGAAGCCGATGTCGCGGAGCGAGGCGAGCGCGGGCGACAACAGGCCGGCGCGGACGTCGATCACGGTAACCATGGAGCCGGCGTTCAGGGTGTCGAAGATCTTCATCTGGTCCGCGGTCGTCGTCATATCGACGATCTCGGTGATCTCAGGATGGAAGCGCTTCAGCGTTCCCCGCGGCGATTCGGTGTCGAAGGCCCGCGTCCCGACGTTGTTCGCGTTGAAATAGTCCAGAAGCGTCCGCGACACGGTCGTCTTGCCGACCCCGCCCTTGTCCGCGCCCACTACAATCACGACTGGCTTTGCCATGGAAATCCCTTACGACCGCGCCCCCGACCGCGAGGGCGCGATCGGAAAGTCCCCATTCCTGCTTTGGGCGCGAACATGGCAGAAACAAGGGAGAATTCAATTCCTTGAATGCCAAGCAGCGCGTTTAGTAGGGATTTTCTTAATGAGTTGAAGGGCGTGAGGCCACAATCAAAAATGTCGGCCCCAGGGACCCTGAATCGGACCCTGAAGCGGCGGTTGCTGCGACGGGCCGGCCGGCTCGGCTGCGTCGCCCCAAGGGCCGGGCAATGGGCCGCGTGAAGGGCCGCGCGGAGCGGGAGGCGGAAGTTCGCCTTGTGCCGACGGTTCCTGTGCACCTTCTTCGGGACTAGCCGCGGGATCGTCCGGCAGGGCGATCGGTCCAGGATCATGGCCGCCGGCGAACTTCACCAAGGCATCCACCCTCGATTGCACCGACGGATGGGTCGCAAACAGGTCGGCGAAGCCCTCGCGTGGGTTGTCGACGCATAGTTCCATCACCGCCGAAGTCGCGCCCGGCAGTTCGCCGCGATTTTCGATCTTGCGGAGGGCCGAGATCATCGCATCGGGATTCTTGGTCAGCTCGACCGACCCGGCGTCGGCCAGATATTCGCGCGATCGCGACAGCGCCAGCTTGACGACCTGCGACAACAGCCACGCCGCCACGATCAGGACGATGGCGATGATGATCACGATGATCGCGCCGCCACCGGAGCCCTTGCGATCGGACGAAGACGAGGAGGAGGATGACGATGACGACGAAGAGGAGGACGGCCAGCCGCCGGTTGAATTCCAGGACAGGTTGGTGAACATCCGGAAGAACAGTTCGCCGAAGAAGCCGACCGCGCCGGCGATGATGACCGCGATCACCATCAACTGCACGTCGCCGTTGCGGATATGGGTGAGCTCGTGGCCGAGCACGGCCTCGATCTCCTGGTCGTTCAGCGCCCGCAACAGGCCCGTGGTGACCGTGACCGCATATTGGCGCTGGTTCAGTCCGCTCGCGAAGGCGTTCAGCGCGGGGCTGTCCATGATCTTCAGCTTCGGCATCGGGATGCCGCGCGAGATGCAGAGGTTTTCCAGGAGATTATAGAGCCGCGGCTCTTGCTGCCGCGTCACGCTTTCGCCGCCGGTGACGGCGTCGATCATGTTCTGGTGGAAGAAATAGGCGATCACGATCCAGAGCGCCGCGCCGATCGTCGCATAAGGGGAAGCCGAGATCAGGTCGTGCAGCGCCCGCATCAGGTAATCGTCGACCGAGCGGCCGCTGTCGATCATGACTTCAGCGACCAGCGCGCCGGCATAGACCAGCACGTAGATCAGGACGAACAGCCCTCCGAGCAGGAGCATCGAACGGAACCTGTTCGAAGCGATATGGGTGTAGAGACCGTAGGCGGCCATGATGCGCTGCTGCTCGCCGGAGGCGTGAGGCCTTTAGAACTTCACGCTCGGCGCGGTCTCGACTTCGGCGCGGCTGGCGCCGAGGTCGAAGAAGTCCTTGCGGGTGAAGCCGAACATGCCGGCGAACAAAGCGGCCGGCATCTGCTGGATGCCGGTGTTGTATTCCTGGACCACGTTGTTGAAGAAGCGGCGGCTGGCGGCGATCTTGTTCTCGAGATCGGAGAGCTCGCTGGCGAGCTGCTGGAAATTGGCGTTGGCCTTCAGGTCCGGATAGGCTTCCGACAGCGCGATCAACCGGCCGAGGGCGCCGCTTAGCTGGTTCTCGGCGGCGGAGACCTGCGCCGGTCCCTGCGCTGATATCGCGGAGTTGCGTGCCTTGATCACGTCGTCGAGCGTGCCGCGCTCATGGGCGGCGTAGCCCTTCACGGTCTCGACCAGGTTCGGGACCAGATCGTGGCGCTGCTTGAGCTGGACGTCGATGTCGGCAAAGGCCTGGTTGACGCGCTGGCTCAGCGCCACCAGCCGGTTGTAGGCGGCAAACGCAAACAGCACGAGGACGACGATGACGCCGAGAACGATCCAGCCGGTCGACATGGAAAAACTCCTGATGGGATTGCGCGCGAAGCCTAGAGCATGATCCGGAAAAGTGGAAACCGGTTTTCCGAAAAGATCATGCTCAAACAAAGAGATAAACGGCTGCGCGCGTCAGCCCGCCCCCAGCGGCAGGCATGCGTTGGTCGGACCGGGCAGGGAATTAGTTCAAGCGTTCGGCACGGCATCGCCCCATCGCCAGCGCCGGGCGCGAGCATAGTCGGCCTTGGCGCGGCGGGGGATTTTTGCGATCGAAAGGCCATCCGGAGTGCAGAGCTTTGCTGTCACCTCCGCCTTGCCGACCACCGGCTGCGCCAGCACGCGGGAGGGGCGGATTGTGACCGGCGTTCGCGTCAGCGCGACATAGGCGAACCGCTCGTCCTCGAACGGCACCTCCGCGCCCTTCACCTGCATGTGCGCGCGCGAGCGGGAGAGCCGCTGGCTGAAATGGCACCAGTCCGGCGCTTCGAGCGGACATCCTTTATCATGCGGGCAGGGGGCCGCGACATGTGCGCCGGTCGCGATCAGTTGCGCCCGTAGCGCGATGATCCGCGCATAGCCCGCGGGCGTGCCGGGTTCGACGATCACAAGCACCTCGCCCGCCTTCTCCCACATCAGGCGTGCGAGCGCGGCTCGCTCGGCCTCATCGATTTCGCCGATCATGTAGCTCGCGACGACGAGGTCCGCCCGCTCGGCATCGGCGAGCAGCTTCCGGGCCGGTCCAAGCTCATAGTGCGCCTCGCGCAGCCGCGTGCCGGCGAGCTCAAGCGCCAGCGCGCGCAAGCTGGCGTTGGCATCGAGCAAGACGAATCGTTGCAGCGACGAGAAGGCTTGCGCCACCGCCCAGCTCGCCGTGCCCGGTCCGGCGCCGATATCGAGCAGCGAAGTCGGCGCGAAATCCGGCCTGATCTCGACGAGCACATTGAGGCTGGCGGCGACGGCGGCATAGGTCGCCGGCATTCGGGCCAGCGCGTAGGCGAGGGCATCGGTTTCGGATTTGATCGTGCCCGAGCCGCCGCCGTCGCGGTAGGTCCGCGAGATCGCGGCAGCGCGGCTTGCCGCCTCATTGCGCGAGAACCCCTGCAGCCGTGCGTCGAGTGCCGCTTTCAATTCGGCGGGAAGGTCGGGCGAGATCATTTCTGGCGCACCATCCCCCCGTCATTGCGAACCAACGGGTCGCGCGAACGCGCGCCCGATGACAGGCTCCGCGAAGCAATCCATGGCGCCGCTTGCGGAGAGATGGATTGCTTCGTCGCTGTCGCTCCTCGCAATGACGAAGCTGACGCTCCGCTCACGCCACGTGCTGATCCAGGATACCAACCGCGCCTTCGAGGTCGACCGAGACCAGTTGCGACACGCCGCGCTCGGCCATGGTCACGCCGAACAGCCGGTTCATCCGCGCCATGGTGATCGGGTTGTGGGTGATGGTGATGAAGCGCGTTTCGGTCGAAGACGTCATCTCGTCCAACAGGTTGCAGAAGCGCTCCACGTTGTGGTCGTCCAGGGGCGCGTCGACCTCGTCCAGCACGCAGATCGGCGAGGGGTTGGTCAGGAACACCGCGAAGATCAGCGCGAGCGCCGTCAGCGCCTGCTCGCCGCCCGAAAGCAGCGACAGCGTCTGCGGCTTCTTGCCCGGCGGCTTTGCAATGATCTCGAGGCCGGCCTCGAGCGGATCATCGCTTTCGATCAGGTGCAGCGCGGCTTCTCCGCCGCCGAACAGCTCGACGAACAACCGCTTGAAGTGGTTGTTGACGGTCTCGAACGAGGTGAGAAGGCGCTCGCGCGCCTCGCGGTTGAGGCTCTGGATGCCCTGGCGCAGGCGCTTGATCGCCTCCACCAGATCGTCGCGCTCGGTGGTGAGCCCGGTGTGCTGGGTCTCCACCTCGCGCAGCTCTTCCTCGGCGCGCAGATTGACGGCGCCGAGGCGCTCACGATCGCGGCGCATCTTTTCCAGCTCTTCCTCGATCTGGCCGACCGGCGGCAGGTCGGCGCCCGGCTCGATCTCGGCGAGGCCGGCCAACGCCTGTGGCTCGACCTCGAGCATGTCATGAACCTCGCGCTCGATATCGGCGAGCCGACGCCGGGTTCCTTCCATCCGCTCCTCGGCGCGGGCGGTCGCTTCGCGCGCGCTGGAGAGCGCTTCCAGCGAGGCCTTGGCGGTGCGGTCGGTTTCCGCCATCGCGGACTCGGCAGCGGCAAGCGCGTCCGCGGCGCCGCGGCGATCATTCTCGGCGTACTCGATCTCGCTGATCAGCGCGCTGCGCTTCTCCGCAAACGCCTCCGGCGCATTGACGAGCTCCTCGCGCTCTGCCGTCAGCTCGGTGATACGGGCCTCGATCGTTCCGATCTGCGAGGCGCCGCTTGCTTTGCGGTTCTGCCACTCGCTGCGCTCAGCGAGGATCGCCTGCACGCGGCGGTCGGCGAGCTCGGCTTCACGAGCCAGCGCCTGCGCTTCGGCGCGCACCTGGGCGGCCACGCGACGCCGGTTCTCGATCTCGCTGCGGACCGCGCCGAGTTGGGTTTCAGCCTCGACGCTCGGCGGCAATTCGGCGAGCCCCGCATTGGCGTTCTCGTGCGCTGCCTCGGCTTCGGCACGGTCGGCGGCGAGGCGGTTGTGCGCTTCCGTCAGCGCAGATTTGCGCGCGGCGTGGCGGTTGATCTCGCGCTCGGCTGCGGCATGGCGCTCGCGCGCGGCATCGGCCTCGCGACGCGCGGCACGCACCGCCTCGCGCGAGGCGGTCTCGGCGGCGGAGGCGGCGCGCAATTCGGCTTCCGCATTCTCCAGCGCCTGCCGCTTGGCGATCACCTCGGCGCGGGCTTGTTCGAGTTCATGCTCGATGTCGACCAGGCGGGCACCCTCGGCCAGGCGCCGCGCCGCGCCGGTCGGCGCGTGGGCGGCGGTGACAAAACCGTCCCAGCGCCAGACGTCGCCCTCGAGCGACACCAGCCGCTGGCCGGTCTTCAGTTGCGATACCAGCTCCGCGCCGCGCTCCTTTGCCACGACGCCGATCTGGGCGAGGCGGCGCGCCAATTCCGGCGGCGCCTGCACATGGTTGGCGAGGCAATCGACGCCTTCGGGCAGCGCCGGATCTTCGCCGGCGGGGACGTTGGTCCAGCGCATCGGCGCCGAGGGATCGACGGGAGCATCGAGATCGTCGCCGAGGGCGGCGCCGATCGCCTTCTCATAGCCCTTGGCGACTGTGATGCCGTCGATGATCGGCGGCCACAGATTCTTGGTCTCGCCATTGAGGATCTTGGAGATGGTGCGCGCCTCGGTCTCGAGCCGCTGCACGCGCTTTTCTGCTTCGGTCAGCGGACTGCGGGACGCTTCCAGCGTCTGCCGCGCGACCAGGTGACCGGTTTCGCTCGCCTGCACGGTGGCTTCGGCCTCGGCCAGCGTCTGCTGCGCGGTCTCGACCGCGGCCGCGAGCAAATCGATGTCGCCCAGCGAACCGGTGTCCTGCGCGAGCCGCTCCTCCTCGGCCTGGACGCTCGCGATCTCATGGTCGAGTCGGGCGAGCCGGTCGCGATGGGTGCGCACGCCGGCTTCGAGCTGATTGCGCTTGGCGGTGAGGTCGGCGAGCTCTGTGGTCAGCTCGGCAAACCGGCGCTCGGTTTCGGCAAGCATGGCTTCCGCTTCCGCGACGCGCTCGTCGACGCCGGAGCGCTGCTCGACCCGAGACTTGATCTCTTCCTTCAGCTCGGCGTCCTCAGTGTCGAGCCGCTGCAGCGCGACGTCGGCGTCCGCCGTCTGCTGCTGCTCGCGCGCGATGTCGGCGACGAACTGCGCCAGGCGCCGGTCGAGTTCGGAAACGCGTTCCTTGGCACGCTCCTCTTCGCGGTCGAGCAGCTCGCGCGCATTGTTGAGCCGCTGCAGGCCCGCTGCGGCGCGGGCTTCCGCCTCGCGCAGCGCCGGCAGTTCGGCCGCGCGGATTGCCTGGATGCGCGCGGATTCCGCCTGCTCGCGGGTGCGCTCGGCCGCCTCGCGAACGGCGAGATCATGCGTCTGCGCGGCATCGTTGACGTCAGCGTGAGCCTCGATCCAGCGCAGGTGGAACAGCATCGCCTCGGACTTGCGGACCTTCGCGGCGACCTCGCGGTAGCGGATCGCCTGCCGCGCCTGCTTCTTCAGCCCGTCCATCTGGCCGGTGAGCTGGCCGATCACGTCCTCGACGCGGGTGAGGTTGGTCTCGGCTGCCTTCAACCGCAGTTCCGCTTCATGGCGGCGGGCATGCAGGCCGGCGACGCCGGCGGCATCTTCGAGGATGCGGCGGCGCTGTTCCGGCTTGGCCTGGATGATCTCGCCGACCTTGCCTTGGTGCACCAGTGCCGGCGACCGCGCGCCAGTCGCGGCATCGGCGAACAGGAGCTGCACGTCGCGCGCGCGCACGTCACGTCCGTTGATGCGATAGGCGGAACCCGCATCGCGCTCGATGCGGCGGGAGATTTCCAGGAGCTGGCTGTCATTGACCGCGGCCGGCGCCGTGCGATCGGAATTGTCGATCGTCATCACGACTTCGGCGTGGTTGCGCGCCGGGCGATTGCCGGAACCGGCGAAGATCACCGCGTCCATGTCGGCGGCGCGCAGCGACTTGTGCGAGGTTTCGCCCATCGCCCAGCGCAGCGCTTCCACCAGGTTGGACTTGCCGCAGCCGTTCGGCCCGACCACGCCGGTGAGGCCCGGCTCGATCATGAAGTCGGTGGGTTCAACGAACGACTTGAAACCGTGGAGGCGTAGGCGCGTGAGCTTCATGAACACAAATCTCTGTTGGCCGGGCGCGAATCTCCCTGCCGTGACAATACCATGGAAGGCAATGTCGGTATGTAGGTGGTCCGCTCGCTGCGGCCCTCATGGCCGCGACAATGGCGAGGCCGGGGCGTACCGGCAACCGCCGCCTCGGGCTTTTCCCAAGGCTTTTGCTTGGTTTATCGCGCGCTAACGAATAGCTGTGGACGAATCAGCTTTTCAACAATGAATTGATGCGCTTGCTGAATTCGTCGAACGAGGTTTCGCCCTTCAGCATCTCGCCATTGATGAAGAAAGTCGGCGTCGAATTCACCTTCAATACGTCATTGGCGTATTTCTGGTCGGCTGCGATCTTGTCGAGCAGCGCCTGGTCCTTCAGGCAGTCCTCGACCTGCTGCTGGCTGAGGCCCGCCTGCTTGCCGATTCGCGTCAGCGTCTCCGTGGTGTTCTTCATCACCCAGTCGTTCTGCTGGCGGAACAACAGGTCGATCACCGCGAAATATTTCGGCGCATCGTCCTTGGCAATGCAGCGCGCCAGCATCGAGCCGGCGGCGGCCTTGATGTCGAGCGGGAATTCGCGGAACACGTAGCGGATCTTGCCGGTGTCGATGTATTCCGACTTGATCTTCGGGAACACCGTTTCGTTGAAGTTCGCGCAGTGCGGGCATGTCATCGAGGCGTATTCGGTGATGGTCACCGGGGCATTCTGCGGGCCGAGCGCCATGTCCGGCAGCGATTGCGGCTTGGCGACATCGGCGGCGGTCTGCGCCATCGCCTCCGAAATCAGGCGCAGTGGCGAGAGACCGATCAGGGCGGCAAGACCAGTCAGTGACAGAGCGGCGGTAAAGGCGCGGCGCGTGATGATCAAGGTCGGCTCCCGAATTGGCGCGTTCACGCCCAAAGAGGTCTAAAAAAGCGAGCTTTCGCTAGCTTGAAATGGTGATTGTGGCAATGCTGCGCTCCAAGGCCGGCCACGCAAAAAAGTCTCAATTTCGCTTGATCGAGGCCCCCAATCGCGCGAGCGCGGCGCGTAGCGCCTCGTCCTCCACGGCGGACAGGGTCTTTTCGACCGCCGCCACCGCCTTGGCGTCCGGCGGCCGCGGCCGCACCACGCGCTCCCGCCGCGACAGGGGGGCCTGCCGCAGCGCCAGCCGGCCGACCGCGTGCCAGCCGAAGAAGCGGTTGACCCGCTCCAGGATGCGGTCGGAGGAATGCTGGATCTCCAGCGCCATCGGCCCCTCGACCCGGAGCACCAGCGTTGCCGGCTCCTGCGGCTGCCCCTCCACCGGCCGCGGCCATTGCATCTTCATCGGCTCCGAATACCGCGCGATCTCGACCCCCGCGATCTCCGCCCACCGCGTTACCAGTTCGCGCGCGGCGAACCCCTGCTTGGCGTAGGCGTCCGAGAAGACGTCGTTGAGCAGGATGGAGAGCGGCTTTGCGCTGATCGGGCCGGGCTTTGACATAGTTTGTCATATCACCTCGCAACGATCCCAGGAATAAAGACGTGGATGCCCCGGCACAGGCACGGGCATGACGTGGAGAGATTCGTGCTCCGACATTAAGATAGGCTCATGAGCTCTCGCGCCGCCGCCAGGACCAAGCCACGAGAAGCGCCTGACGCGCTCGCCGCTCGTCCCGCCCTTCTGCTCGCCTGGTATGACCGGCATCGCCGCCGGTTGCCGTGGCGGGCGGGGGCTGGCGAGGCGGCTGATCCGTACCGGGTGTGGCTGTCGGAGATCATGCTGCAGCAGACGACGGTCAAGGCAGTCGGGCCCTACTTCGAGAAATTCGTGTCGCGCTGGCCGGATGTCGCCGCGCTGGCACGCGCCTCGCTGGACGATGTGCTGCGGATGTGGGCCGGGCTCGGCTACTATTCCCGCGCGCGCAACCTGCATGCCTGCGCGGTGGCGGTACTGCGCGATCATGGCGGCATCTTTCCTGATCACGAGGAGGGGCTTCGCACGCTGCCGGGGATCGGGCCGTATACGGCCGCCGCGATCGCTGCGATCGCCTTCGACCGCCGCACCATGCCGGTCGACGGCAATATCGAGCGCGTGGTGTCGCGGCTGTTCGCGGTCGAGGAGGCGTTGCCGCAGGCCAAGCCGCTGATCCAGCAATTGGCGAGCACCTTGCTCGGTCCTTCTCGCGCCGGCGACAGTGCTCAAGCGCTGATGGATCTGGGTGCCTCGATCTGCACGCCGAAGAAGCCGGCCTGCGCGCTGTGTCCGCTCAACGACGACTGTGCGGCACGCGCCCGCGGCGACCAGGAGAGCTTTCCGCGCAAGGCGCCGAAGAAGACCGGCGCGCTGCGCTCGGGCGCCGCCTTTGTCGTGACCCGCGGCGATGAGCTCCTGGTCCGCACCCGCCCCGAGAAGGGTCTGCTCGGCGGCATGACGGAAGTGCCGACCTCCGATTGGCTGGCCGGGCAGGACGATGTGGCCGCGCTCGAGCAGGCGCCGTCACTGAAGAGCGTTGCGCGCTGGCACCGCAAGGCCGGCGTCGTCACCCACGTCTTCACCCATTTTCCGCTCGAGCTTGCAGTCTACACCGCAACCGTTCCACCGCGCACGCGTGCCCCAGAGGGGATGCGCTGGGTGCCGGTCGCCACCCTCGCGGATGAAGCGTTTCCGAACGTGATGCGGAAGGTGGTCGCCCACGGGCTCGGCATCTGAGGCTTAATTTGGACGCGTTTTCTTCACGCGAACCGGGGGCCACTTCGCTCGAAAACGCTATGCTGACAGCACGCTGGCAGCAGGCCTGCGTTAGCCAGGAGCACCAACGGAGGCTACCATGATCGCGACCGCGCTTGACCGTCTTGCCACGCCGCCCTGCTCGAAGCTGCTTGGCTGGCACCTGCTCGATGCGCGCCCGGATGAAGGCTGGATCCGGATGGGCTTCGAGGGCAAGCCGGAGTTCTGCAACCCGGCCGGCTTTATCCAGGGCGGCATGCTGTCGGCGATGCTCGACGACACCATGGGCCCGGCGGTGTTCGTCATGACCGACGGCAAGCTCTACACCGCGACCATCACGATGACGGTGAATTTCCTGGCGCCGGCGAAGCCGGGACCGATCATTGGCGAGGCCAGGGTCACCCAGCTCGGCAAGACCGTCGCCTTCGTCGAGGGCAGGCTGTTGGCGGAAGACGGCGCCGTGCTCGCGACGGCATCGACCAGCGCGCGCCTGGTGGAGACGGCAAAGGCGGTTCGCTGAGCGCGTCAGTCAGAGCGGGGATGGACGGAGTAAGAGCGCGCCGCTAACTTCCCGTCCCTCTGAATGAGGGATGGAACATGCTCAAGCTCTATTACGCCCCCGGCACCTGCGCGCTCGCCTCGCACATCGCGCTCGAAGAGGCCGGCGCGCCCTATACGATCGAACGGCTCGACTTCAAGACCAACCAGCAGAACAGCCCGGAATATCTCAAGGTCAACCCGAAGGGACGGGTGCCGGCGCTGGTCACCGATCATGGCGTCCTCACCGAGACGCCCGCAGTGCTCGCCTTCATCGCGCAGAGTTTTCCGCAGGCGAAACTGGCGCCGCTCGATGACGCCTTTGCCTTCGCGCAAGTGCAGGCGTTCAACAGCTATCTCTGCTCCACGCTGCATGTCGCGCATGCCCACAAGATGCGCGGCTATCGCTGGGCTGCGGAGGAATCCTCCTTTGCCGACATGAAACGCATGATCCCGAAAACGGTCGGCGCCAGTTTCGCGTTGGTCGAACGCGACATGCTGAAAGGCCCGTGGGTGATGGGCGAGGCCTTCACGATCTGCGACATCTATCTCTTCACGATGGCACAGTGGCTGGAGGGCGACGGCGTCGATCTCGCGACGCTGCCGAAAGTAGTCGATCACCGGAGCCGCATGGCCGCGCGGCCCGCCGTGAAGAAGGTGCTGGACGCGGAGGCGTGACCGGTTTGTGGTGCTCTCGCAATCGCCGCACCGCTGTCGTCCCCGCGAAAGCGGGGACCCATAACCACAGGGAGTTGTTGTGGCGCGAGCCAGGGGTTGCGGAGCCGTAGGGTGGGCAAAGGCGCATCAGCGCCGTGCCCACCATTAACACTCCGCTCGTGATGGTGGGCACGCTTCGCTTTGCCCACCCTACGGCATCGCCGCGAGGTCTGATTCAAATTTCAAACAGCGGAGGGGATGTGAGTTCGCGTTCTCGCGGCAGGTCGTGCCCGAGTCTTGCATCTTCACCCTCCTCGAAAACAGAGGGCGCAGGGAAAGCCGGGTGCTGGTTGCACCCATGGGTCCCGTGCAACAAAAAGCACGGGGGTAGG
>NZ_JAQMIL010000081.1:0-47012 GCF_029990105.1 Bradyrhizobium sp. Arg237L
CAAAGCTTCGCAGCCATGATCCATCTGACCGCTGCCGTGATAAACTCCCGATGAATCCCAACAGACCCTAGGCGACCAGTGACCGCGCAGCCGACCTATCTGCACATAAACCCTTCCGCGCGCCCAGCAAAAACATCAGCGGTGTCTTTTACGAAGCCCGGCCAGCTTCACGCTGACCGGGCTGCCAAATCGGAAAACTTTTCCGATCTTCGCTCGATTAGGCAACGAGCCGAAGCTGATCCGGTTCGACGGCCTTCGGTGCAGGCTTGCCGATGATCCGCCGTAGCTCCGCCGCGACGCCGTCGAGCACCGCGCGATTCACTTTCATCCGCTTGCTATGACTTACTCGCGGCGTGATCGCGGGCGCGATCGACGTCCAGAGAATTCTCAATCCCTCGCGGGTCGGAACGCCGCAGATGTGGAAATGTCCGCTTTCGAGATTGGGCGTTGAACCGTGGCGCGCCTCCGCGCTCGGCTAGAGGCGCGAGCCGTCTTAATTCGGGACACTATTCTGGCTTGGCGGGCTCGGCACAGTTATCCGCAAGCCACCTACCTAATGCGCGGCCCTCATGGCGCGGCAAAAGAAATGAAACCCACCCAAGGCCGAGATGTCGCAGGCGCATTACAACTCCATCGACTTCTGCATGTGGAGATTGCACGGTGCGCCAAGCCGGATCGACAATCAGAAGTTCCTGCGCGCCGCCGCTTTGGTCAGGCTCTGGACGAACCTGCTGGTTTAGTGCAGCGCGAAATTGTCCGAGCCCGGCAATTGCGGCATCCATTTCATCCGCACTTAGTGCCGACTCCCCGACGACCTTGCCATCGTTCAGCAATTGCAGCTTGACGTGGTTTCTGTCGTCAGCGAGCGTCAAAGTTAGGTTTTGTACAGTCACCGGTCTTGGTCCCTTTTTCTCGCCGCTCAAGTCGAGCTTCGCCCTCGTTCTGAACGCTGTTGCAATGTTTAGGACCGAGAACGACAGGTTGTTGCCCCGTTTTGCAATCGCAGCAGCCGGTTGACCATCGTCATCACGGAGGATGGCAATGCTCTCAGGTAGTCCATCCGGGACATCCTCGCCGAAGAAAATGTCAACCGGCTTCCCAAGCAAATCGGAAGCCTTGGCGCGAAATTCGTTGGGCGCACCATCAATTCGAACTGTTCTGTAGCCGCGCTCTTCACGGACCAAAACTAATCCGCCCGGTGTTTGGCGGCGGTAGATGACCATGCCCTCAAGGTCTGAAAGCTCCGTCACGGACAAGCCGTAACCCCCGGCTTCCGCAGTCCCGTGAGGGACAACTGCGCCTGGCAGAACCTTGTCCAAGATTGGATCAGAAACTGCGTGCGCGTACCCACACATGTAGGCGCCTTCGGGAATGAGGACGTAGGGCACTGCCCATCCTCCAACATCACGTTCCGTTCGTTGTAGAAACATCCGGAGCATCGAAACTGTGGCGGTGGACATGACGTCCGGAAGCTCGCTCGGCGCTCTGCTGCCAAACATGAAATGCTCGAAAGACTTTGGAACCGGGTCGATTTCAGTCGCGTGGCGAATGTGTTGAAATTGTTCGAACGCGCTCTTCTCGCCTATGTATGTTGCGGGCGCCTCCTGAGCGCTGCCGTTGGATATCTTGAAAAGCCGCGCAGTGCCCTCTTCCAAGAACATATAAAGGAAATCGATCTCCGGATTTTCGGCTTGTGCCTCACACAAGACGCTGATTGTACTCTGGCCGCTTGGCATGGCCGCAGCTTGTTCTATCAGCTCGGCGCCATTGTGCGCGTCGCCTGAAAAGGCAACAAGTGACCGCCGATCCTTCGCCGGAAGGCACTTTATTTGATATTCTCGATCTCGCAGTTGGATGGTGCCGCCCGTTATCAGGGTGTCCGATACAATCCACCCCTTTCCGGCGGTCACGCCTGCTACAATGAGTGTCACCTATCGTGTCCCCATGGAAAGCATTCTAAAGACACAACCATCCCTACGCTTTTTCGCCAGAACGTCCATCAGGTCCGCGCGACCTGCTCCGGCTTTCTGGTGACGTGCTCGGGGGCTTCTTCGCGATCCACGCGACATCAAGGCCGATGTCGGAGATGCGCGTCGGGCTCCTATCCCGGCTCAAACGCAACAAGCCAATGACCAAGGGATCGGGCCGCTTTTTGCGGATGGCCCGTCCCGGAAAATACAGTATCGGTTTACAGTATCGCCCGGAGGCCGAAAGCGGAAAGAAGCTATCTTCTCAATGCCTTCGGCCATTTCCCCCTTTTTCCCTTGTGGGGGAAGGTGGCGCGCATGCAATGCGCGCCGGATGAGGGGATTCTCTCCACGGGCGATGATGCTTGTGAAGCGAACCCCTCACCCAAGCGAGTTTGTTGCTGGCGCCGGTGTCGCCCTCTCCCACAAGGGGCGAGGCACATTAACTGGCGCCTCGCTCTTCCTCGTCGCGCTTGCGCAATAAGTCCTTTGCAAGATCAGTCAGCGCGGGACGCGGCAGTGCCGTGAACGGCAGCGGCCGGATTACCTCGATCGCCGCCAGCCCCAGGCGGGCGGTGAGGAGGCCGTTGAGGACGCCTTCGCCGAGGCGCTGCGAGAGCTTGGCGGCGATGCCGTGGCCGAGCATCTGCTGGATCAGGCTGTCGCTGGCGGCCATGCCGCCGGTGATCGCCAGATGCGCGATGACATGGCGCATCAGGCTGAACATGCCGAGCGCGCCGGGCCGGCCGCCATAGAGGTAGGCCAATTGCCGGATCATGCGCAGCGCCGCCACGAACACGAACAGCACGTCGATCGCCGCGCGCGGGCTCACCGCGGTGACGACCGAGACCCGCTGCGCCGCTGACGACACCATGCGACGCGCCTCCTCATCGAGCGGCGTCATCAATTCGCGCTCGGCGAGCTTGATCATGTCGGCGCCGTCGATGATGTCGTCGGCATGACCCTGCAGCGTGGCGCGGGCGCGGGCGAGTTGCGGGTTCTCGTGTGCGAGCTTGAGCAGGTCGTTCACGATCACGCGGCTCGCGGCGCGGTCGTCGCTGAGCAGCACGTCAGCGGCACGCGAATGGAGCTTCTCGATCGTCGCCAGCCGCGCCAATCCAAAGGCCTCGCGGCCGATGACGACGAACAGCGCGACCGTCGCGACCACGGCCAATGCGAGGCCGACGAAGCCGAGCCCTTGGTTGCGCGCAAACAGGTCCTCGATCAGGTTGATGACGCCGAGGCCTGCGCCGAGCAGCATCAATCCACCGGCCGCCGCCCAGAACAGCGTGCCCCAGCGGAAGCCGCGGCGCGCCGGTACACGCGGCGCATCGACCGGCACCGGCAGCAGCGCCGGATCGGGCTCCGGCGTGATCTGGATGGTGCCGCGGGCGGGCCGGCCCTTCTCGTCGGCGTCGATCACGATCACGGAGGGGTCGTCGAGCTTGAAGGTCGCCGGCCGCCGGTGGGACGTTTTCTCGCTCATTGCAGTCGGTCTCCGATCAGGAACTGGAGCGCGCGGTCAAGACGGATATGGGGCAGGGCGGGTTCCTCGTCACCCTCCCGCACCAGCTTCGGCGGCCGAAATCGCAGGAAGCGGTAATCGGCCTTGTCGGCGGTCGCGCTGGACAGGCCGCGGAAGGTGCCCCTGAACAGTTCCTCGGGATCGGCCGGCAGGTCGCCCGGAAACGTCGCCACTTCAGTCTCGCCGTCGAAGGTCTCGCCATCGGCGGTTTCGCCCGGCGCCGGCGTGCCGAGGATCGACGGCAGCTTTTCCCGGCCGCGCGCCACCTGCGCTTCGCGGGTCGCGCGCACCGCGGCGAGCGCCACCACGTCGATCGCGGCCCCGGCAAATTCGGCGCGGGCGGCGGCCTTCGCCACCGTCCGCCGCAGGATCGCTTCCAGCCGGTCATGGCTCTGGTGATGCAGATGATCGGCCTTGGTCGCTGCAAACAGGATACGGTCGATCCGCGGCCGGAACAGCGCACTCAGGATCGTGCTGCGGCCGATGCGGAAGCAATCCAGGATGCCGGCGAGCGCGGCTTCGAGATCGTGCAGCGCCTCTGGCCCCGCATTGAAGGCGGCGAGCGCATCGACCAGCACGATCTGGCGATCGAGCCGCGCGAAATGATCGCGGAAGAACGGGCGGACCACGACGTCCTTGTAGGCCTCATAGCGCCGCCGCATCATCGCCCATAGCGAGCCGTCGGGCGCGGTGCCGTCAATGGGAACTTCCAGCGGCGCAAAGGTCAGCGCCGGTGAGCCGGCGAGGCCGCCCGGCATCAGGAAGCGGCCGGGCGGCAACAGGCTCATGGCAAAGCGTTCGTCGCGGCAGGCGCGCAAATAGTCGGTGAAGAGCTTTGCTCCTTTCAGCGCCGCCTGCTCGTCCTCGCGGCCTTCGCCATCGAGCGTCTTCAGATGCTCATGCCAGGGCGCGGCGAGTTCGGCGCGAAGCGGCTCGCGCGAAAGCGCAAGGCTCTCCGCCGACCATTGCTCGAAACTCTTGCTGAGCAGCGGCAGGTCGAGCAGCCACTCGCCGGGATAGTCGACGATATCGAGGGTGAGCGTGCGGTCCGCGCCATTTTGCCGCTGGTAGTCAATGACGAGGCGGAGTTCGCTGATGTCGGTGGTCGAGTTCGGCCAGCGCCGTTCCTCGACGAGGGTGCGGACATGGTTCTCGTAGTCGAAGCGCGGCACCGCATCGTCCGGCTGCGGCTCCAGACGCGCCCGGGCGATCCGTCCCGAGGCATAGGCCTCGAACACCGGGAAGCGGCCGCCGCGGGTCAATCCATGGATCAGCGCCGTGATGAACACCGTCTTGCCGGCGCGCGACAGTCCGGTGACGCCGAGCCGAACGGTCGGGTTGAAGAAGCTATCGCCATAATCCCAGAGCGCCCGCGCCGACAGACGCGCTTCCTCGACGATATCGGTGAGATTGAGGGCCATGCAGGCGAGGAGCAACCCGGGCGGGAGGAGGGCAATGGGCGAACAATTATCCGCAAAATGGCAATTGATGGGCCAAAATCAAGCACTTCGTCAGGCAGGTCAGGGCGGCGCCGTTCATCGCCGGTTCAAAAAACAGCCACGACGATGGGATAGTAGATCGGCTAACCTCCCAACGCCGATGTCCCCTCGCTTCTACCGATGCGCGCCAACTGGTCATGACGATATTCCGACTGAAACAACTCGCCTCCAATTCGTTCCATGCGGCCGGTGCCGTGATCTGGAACTACGACCGCGCCGAACTGATTGCCGACGGCATCGTCCATGTCGTCGGCATCTGTTTCGGCCTGATCGCCGCCACCGTGCTGATCGTGCTGACGGCTATCTACGCCACGCCGGGCGACGTCGCGGTGGTCTCGGTCTATGTCGCGGGCCTGCTCGCCATGCTGGTGCTGTCAGCGACCTATAATCTCTGGCCGGTGTCGCGCGCCAAATGGGTGCTGCGCCGCTTCGACCATTCGGCGATCTATGTCCTGATCGCCGCGACCTATACGCCCTTCATCATGGAATTGAGGGAGAGCTACTTTGCGCTAGCGCTCCTGATCGGCGTCTGGTGCGTCGCGATCGTCGGCATCGTGCTGAAACTGACGCTGCCGGGCCGCTTCGACCGCCTGTCGGTCGGGCTCTATCTTGCCATGGGCTGGAGCGGGGCGATGCTCTATGATGCGGTGGTGAAGGTGCTGCCGGCGATGGCGCTGTGGTTCGTGGTCGCGGGCGGCGTATTGTATAGTCTCGGCGTGGTATTCCACGCGTGGCAGCGGCTGCGCTTCCAGAACGCGATCTGGCACTGTTTTGTCTTGCTTGGCGCGGCCTGCCATTATACGGCGATCCTCGACCTCGTGCTCGCGAGCTGAGGCGCTGACAAACACACATCGGGAGGGGGCCATGCAGGTGGCAGAAAAAGTCGTGGTCGTCACCGGTGGCGGCAATGGCATCGGCAAGGCGCTGTGTGAGGCGTTCCATCGCGCGGGTGCGGCAAAGGTGGTGGTGGTCGATCTCGACCATGCGGCGGCCGAGAAGGTCGCGGCCTCAGTGGGCGGCGCGGCGTTCAAATGCGATGTCGGGCAGGAGAAGAATGTCCTGCATGTGATCGAGGCGACCGAGCGAATGTTCGGCCCGATCGCGCTGTTCTGCTCCAATGCCGGCATTGGCGGCGGCTTCGATCCGCTCTCCGTGAATGCGGGCGGCACCTCGGACGAGCCCTGGGCACGAAGCTGGGCGATCCATGTGATGGCCCATGTCTATGCCGCGCGGCATCTGATCCCGCGCATGAAGGCGCGCGGCGACGGCTATTTCCTCAACACGATTTCCGCGGCCGGTCTGTTGTCGCAGGTCGGCAGCCCCGCTTATTCCACCACCAAGCATGCGGCGGTCGGCTTCGCCGAAAACCTCGCGATCTCCCATCGCGCTGACGGCATCAAGGTCTCGATTCTCTGCCCGCAGGGCGTCGACACCAACATGCTGCGCTCGATCCCGAAGGGCCCGCAATCCGGCGACGGCGACCTCACGGCAGAACAGGTTGCGCAGGACGCATTGCGTGGCATCGAGCAGGAAACCTTCCTGATCCTACCGCACGCGCAGGTGCTCGGCTACATGCGCAAGAAGACCGAGAACTACGACCGCTGGATCGGCGGCATGGCCAAGATCCAGGCCAAGATGCGCGAAGAGCACGGGAAATAGGCGCAGGCGGTGCAATCCCCACCGTCATTGCGAGGAGCGAAGCGACGAAGCAATCCACGCCTCCACAAGCGGTGAAATGGATTGCTTCGTCGCTTCGCTCCTCGCAATGACGTGGAAAGAACGGCGCACTCCGCACGATCCTTCTGTGTGGATGAGGTCTTTCCACGGTTACAGATGTAGCCACGCCCGGCTTGACCCGAGCATCCACGCGGGAGTTGAGTAGAGCGAAAACGGAAATCTGCGAGGACGTCATGGATTTCGTCACGGTGCGGAACGGATCGATCAACCTCAATGTGGCCGTCGCCGGCCGCGGCCCCCTGATCGTCTGCGTTCATGGGTTTCCCGAGCTTTGGTACTCCTGGCGTCACCAGATCGATCATTTCTCGAAGCGCGGCTACAAGGTTGCGGCGCTCGAAGTGCGCGGCTACGGGCAGAGCTCCAAGCCGCAGGAGATTGCCGCCTACAGCATTCGCAATCTGGCGTCCGATATCGCCGCCGTGATCGATCAATTGGGTGACGGCAAGGCGATCCTGTTCGGTCACGATTGGGGCGCGCCGATGGTCTGGAATACGGCGCTGATCTACCCGGACAAGGTGAAGGCGGTCGCCGGGTTGAGCGTCCCCTATATCCCAAGACGACCTGTCGCCCTCCTCGACATGTTCAAGGCTGCCTACAAGGACCGCTTCTTCTATCAGCTCTATTTCCAGGACGAAGGCGTGGCTGAGAAAGAGCTCGAGGCCGACATCCCTGTCGCCCTGCGAAAACTCTATTTCGCCATCTCAGGTAACGCCCCGCTCAACAAGTGGCTCGACCATAAGCCGGTGAATGCGAAACTGCTCGACGGGATGATCGATCCGCAGCAGTTTCCGGATTGGATGAGCGAGAAGGACTTGCAGGTCTATGTCGACGCATTTCGCGCCGGCGGCTTGCGCGGGCCGCTCAACCGCTACCGCGCGCAGGGCATCGATTTTCAGGACCTGGCGGAGTTCGCCGAAAAGCCCGTGACGCAGCCATCGTATTTTGTGGCCGGCGAGCGCGACGCGGTTCGCGCGTTCATCCCCGGCATGGATCTCTATGCGAACCCCGGGATTGGCTGCACCGACTTTCGCGGATCGGTCATCCTCCCAGGCATCGGCCACTGGGTGCAGCAGGAAGCGCCGGCCGAAACCAACGCAGCATTGGAGCGGTTCCTCGACGGGCCTTAAGGGTACGGAGAGTAAGTGAGGTCCATGGGACCCGCGTGGGCGGAGATTTTCGGTTAAGGGCCAATATGCGTGCCCTCTATCGTCGCGCCTTCGTCTGCGTGGGCTTCTTCTTCACCCTCCGAGTGAGCTTTTCTTCTTCAATACCTTTACGAGCCGCGCGCGCCCTGAGCTTCGCCTCTTGTAGAGGCGGCGTGCCGCTTGGCGAGACGACGCCGTCGTCGACCTTATGCTTGTGACGGCCGCGCTCGGCGTGGGACAGCCGCCAGCGAACCAAATCGTCTGCACCGGGGCCTTCTTTGATTGCGAGATCCAGGGCGCTTAGCTGCTCGCCAGTGTTCTTGTCGATGAAACTCCACCCGACGTCGGCCCCGGTTTTTCGATTCACAAACTTCAGCGGCGGCGCTGAAGCGCCGGAGACGTCGCAGCGATCCCCGATCTGCGCGAGCACCGGCATCACGGAAGCGATTTGCCAGCCCTTTTGGGTCAACAGGTATTCAAATCGTTCTGGATTTACCTGATAGCGCCGCCGCTCGATCAGGCCATTGGCCTCCAGGTGTTTCAGCCGGTCGCTGAGCGTCGCATTGGTCACGCCAGACGAATGGCGAAAGTCCTCGTATCGGTTGAGACCGAAGACGAGGTCGCGCAGGATCAGCAGACCCCAACGATCGCCGATCACCGCCATCACGCCGGCGATCGAGCACACCATTCCGTCGAAACCCTTCGAGCGCATTTGCCATTTCCACGAGTTGCGCGAGGATAATCGTCGCGCAGCTCTCATCATAAGAGCCAACTTAGGTCGGTAACGCGACAAATTCAACGAAGCGTGAGACGAGCCGAACTTTCTTGCTTTTCGCAGTCACTCTTATTACAAGAGTTAATGTGTAGTGATGAGTGCCGCCGTTTCGAATGACGGCGAAACCGCGCGATCACCGGGCGAGGCACCCGTTGGCCGGCCGCGACGCCGCTGCCAATCGGCGCAAAAGGACAGGGTCATCCGCGAGCATCCGGACGACCCGTTCATGCAAACCTGTGGAGATAACCATGCCCACGCACAGCACCTCCAAGATCTTCGTCATCGGCGGCACGGGCGCTCAGGGCTTGCCCGTCATCGGCGCCCTGGTCGCTGACAAGAAATATTCCGTCCGAGCCCTTAGCCGCGACCCTGCCTCCCGACGGGCAAATGCCGTTCTCGCACTCGGCAACGTGTCCATCCTCGAGGGAACGTTCGCGGACGAAGCCACGCTGCGGGAAGGATTCCGCGGTTGCGACGGGGCATACGTCAATATCGATGGGTTCAACACCGGCGAGAAGGCCGAGACCTATTGGGCAATCCGCAGCTACGAGATAGCCGTGGAAGAAGGGATCAAGTTCTTCGTCTATGGAAATCTGGACTACGCGCTCAAGAAGTCTGGTTATGATTCCAAATTCCGCACGGGTCACTATGACGGCAAGGGCCGCATGGGCGAATGGATTTTGTTTCAAAACCAAGTGAACAAAGACAGGATGGGCGCGGCGGTGTTCACCACTGGTCCATACATGGAGATGGCGATCTCGGCGATGACGCCCATGACTCCTTCTGTGGAGGATGGTGTCGTGACGTGGCGAGTTCCGCTTGGCAACGGAGCCGTGCCGCACGTTGCTCTTGATGATTGTGGCTATTATGCCCGCTGGCTTTTTGACAACCCGGAGCGTGCGAACGGCATGAATCTCGAAGTCGCCATCGAGCATGTTGAGTATCAGAAACTTGCTGCGGCGTTCGAGAAGGTGACGGGGCATCCGGCTCAATACATAGACACGGACTTGAACGCGTACTGGAATGGTCCGCTCAAGATGGCCGCTGACCTGCCTGCCGGATACAACGCAGATCCCAATGACAAAAGCACCATGAGTTTCCGGGATAACTTCACCGGGTTCTGGAATGTCTGGAAATACGGAGTCGTTCAGAGGGACTACGGGTTGTTGGATGAAATTCACCCCAATCGAATCAGGAGTGTCGAACAGTGGCTTCGGCGGGAAGATCAGTTGGGACGAGAGCTTGGGAAGGGAAGCCTTTGGGAAAGAGTTCAACCGGAAAACCTGTACAAGTCACCGCCGCTTCTGAAGCTGACTGAGGATAAGAGGAAGGGGATGCTGTAGGGTGAACAGATGAAACAGGACGATCTTACAGCGACGGATTTCTACGGGGCTTGCGTGTGCCTCGGCCTGAACCGGGCCGCTCGCGCCACATCGCGAAGATACGACGCGATGTTCAAGCCCATCGGCATCACGTCCGGACAGTTCACAATCCTGTCCGCGTTAAGGCGCAACGAGCCGGTGCCGATCAGCGACATGGCCGATCTGCTCGGCATGGATCGCACGACGCTCACTCGCAACTTGAAGCCGATCGAAACCCTGAAGCTCGTTGCGATCCAGCCAGACGCGCGAGATCGTCGTATCCGTAGTCTGACGCTGACGGCCAAAGGCCGGGTACTCCTGAAACAAGCGGTGCCTCTTTGGCGAAAGGCCCAGAAAGAAAGCAACCGCCGCATAGGCCCCAATCGTTGGGACGAGCTCAGGCCGGCTCTGGATGTCTTGTCGGCCTGAGGAGCGGGAAAAAGCGTCACGCGTTCTTGTAGTTAAATACGTGTAACTACACCTAAATGGAGATAGGTCATGGATCGAGAACTTGAGCTCCGCAAACGCCGCGGGACGCGCGTCTTGCTGGTGGTGCTGGCCATCTGGGGATTGGCGGTTGCCTTTGCCTCCGAGGCAGGCTTCTATCGTGCCATTCCCACGCTGTTTCTGGGCGCCATCATCGCCTTGGGGATTGTGGTGCCTGTTATCATCTACGCAATGTCCGATGGCTTCCGTGCATACATCGAAGCCATCGGTCTACGGTCGATAACGGCATTTCATATCTGGCGCATCGCCGCCGCGCTGGTTTTTTTCTCGTATGGGGCGCACAACCTTCTCCCGGAAACCTTTGTTCGAAACGCGGGGTGGGGCGACCTCGTCACGGGGTTCTTGGCCCTCGGTGTTTTACTGCTGCCCGAGAGTCGCAACCGGTACTTGGCCTTCCACATCTTTGGCTTCGCTGATTTTGTCGTGGCGGTCGGTACGGGGCTGATCTTCTTCCTCCTCAACGACCCCCGCATTTCCGGCATCCAGACGCTGCCGATGGCGCTGATCCCGCTCTACGGCGTCGGCATTTCGGGTGCGAGCCACATCATGGCATTTGACCTGCTGCGTCGTGGCTCAGGGAGCGAAGTGAAGCGCGCCGCTATCCAGACATGACAGAGACAACACATTGACCGCGCGAAAATACCGCGGGCAAACAATCCACGAAGTCGTGAAAGGAAAAGAGATGAGCAACTCAAATGTGAAGGTTCGAGCAACGCAGGATCCGACTGCTAAGACGAGCCTCTTTAGACGGCTATGGCAAGGCATTCTGCGGTTTGATGAAGCACTGAACTTTGACCCATGCAGCGACGTTGCGCGTCGGGTAACGGACATGGAAAGGCAAATCGAAGCTTCGAAGATCCCGAACAGAACATCTTCGCCATCGCAATAGCGCGCGCGGTTCACACGATACTACACAAGGCAGTCCAAGCATCGCCAACAACAGGGAATTCATCATGAAGTCTCAACGTGCTCGCTCAGCAGCCAGCCTGCTGCTCGGTTTCCTGCTTTCTGGAACGATGCTTTCAGGTTTGGGATTTGCAGGTGTGGGATTTGCTCAATCGAGTTCGCGATCTGCCGCGGCCGCCAGCGAGCCGGCTTCACCTTGGGACCAGCGTGTGAATCCCGCCGCCGTGCAAGCTGACGCCTGGTTTGATAACTATCGGTTCCGTGACGGCGAGACGCTGGCGCGGCTCAAAATCCATTATTCGACTCTGGGCACACCGCACCGCAACGCCAAGGGCGAGATCGACAATGCGGTCCTTGTCCTGCATTGGACCGGGGCGGACAGCCGCGCGCTGCTGAGTCCGACCTACACGAAGGCACTCTTCGATCCTGGTCGCCCGCTCGACGCGCAACGTTACTATCTGATCTTTCCGGACAGTGTCGGTCACGGCCAGTCCAGCAAGCCGAGCGACGGCTTGAAAACGAAATTCCCGAACTACGATTATAGCGACATTGTCGACTTCCAGCATAAGGTGGTGACGGAAACACTGGGCATCAAACATCTTCACGCCATTCTCGGCATGTCCATGGGCGGAATGAATGCTTGGCAATGGGCCGAGGCCTATCCCGACATGATGGACGGCGTGATGCCGGTGGTCTCGCTGCCGATCTCAGTTTCGGGCCGCAACCTCCTCTGGAGGCGCATGGTGATCGACGCGATCCGTGCCGATCCAGAATGGAGGAACGGGGACTATACCGAGACACCGCGCAGTTGGATCGTGGGGTACAACATTCTGCGACTGATGATCGACAGCGCTTCCGCGCTTCAGCACGAAGCGCCTGACGGCCCCGCGGTCGATAAACTCCTGAGCACCAACCGTCTCACAGCGGAGCATGTCGACGCAAACGATATTCTTTACTCGCTCAAATCATCATTCAGCTACGATCCGGAGCCTGAGCTTTCCAAAATCAAGACGAAGCTCTTCGCACTCAATTTTTCCGACGACGAGTTCAATCCTGACGAACTGCGAGTTCTCGAAAAATTGGTCCCGAAGCTCGAACGAGGCCGTTACGCAGTTCAAGCAGGAACCCCCTTATCACCCGGCCATTTCACCATGACGCGGCCCGACCTTTGGGCCCAGCATGTCGCCGAGTTCGTGCAGTGGCTTGGCGATACGCCTTCTCGGGCGAGCAACTAGAGCAATTTGCGGCCAAACGTCCTCGCACGTCCGATCAGCGCACAAAACACGATACCGGCAGCCAGACTGGTGTGACCGCTGAACATCACGAGGCCGAGGCTCCAGCCCTGCCGAGTGACGAGAATGCCGAGCGCAAAAACCAGGGCGCATGCGCCGGCAATGCGATGGACATATGTCGTGCTTGGCCGCAGGCGCCTGCCGAAGATATCGCGCTGCTGGCGATTCGTGGCGAACGCCAGCGCGGTGAACCCTGTGAGGCACAGCGCAAAGGAAAGGAGATGGCTCATCCTGCCGCCTCGCCGGACGCAACGGCGGTCGGAGCCTCACGACTTGTCTTGCGCCTGAACTGAGATCTGGTCTGCTGCCGAGCCGTGCGTATCGCCAGGACGGCATGGAGCGCAGCGAGCGCCCAGCACATGATATCCACACCGGCGAAGACCCAGTCGCCTTCGGCCAGGCTGTGCCACAGCGGACGCTGCGTCGTCACGGCGTTGAGGACCGGCAAGAGAAACAGCAGTGTCGATGCCGCCCATAATTGCTCGACCCAGGCTGACTTGGCGGGACGCACCAAGGCATGCAGCAGTGTCAGGGCCCAGACGATGAAGAACAGGTCAATCTCCCAGTTGGCGCGGCCTTCCAACGGGTGTGGCAGCAGGCGATTGGCCCACAAGAATGCAGTCATTGCCATCGACAAGCCGGCGATGCTCGCGATGTTCAGCCGCTCCACAAGGCGGAAGCCAAAATGGGGGCGACTCGGATCTGGCAGCTTCTCTCGCCGCTTCACGGTCCACATCAGGAGGCCAGTACCGACCATGGCCGTGCCCATGAAGCTCACAAGAAAATACAGCCATCGCGTGACGGTGTCGCTGAAGCGTCCCAAGTGGAGCGCATAAAGGACGCCTCGGGTTTCGGCCGCAGCCCCCACATGCTCGCGGACCGCCAGCAGTTTGCCGGTGGTGCCTTCGAACTCCATATATTGCGGACCCATGGAAACGCGGCCCGCTTCGCCTCGCGTCACAGCCACACGTGCCGCCGCATCTCCGGGATGAACCGCATTGACGCGCCCCACATTATCTCGACCCCAGCGTTCTTGTGCCTGCCGCACCATGTCCTCGACCGATGCCAGTGGCACTGTCTGCCCGCTGGGTTTGCCCGGCTGGATGAAGGCACTGAGTTCGGCGTTAAGTTGCTGCTGCTCCGCCGGGCTCTTGAACGCCACGCGCTCGCCCCAGGGCATGTACAGCGCCATCAAGGTCACCAATCCAGTGTAAGTGATCATGAAATGGAACGGCAGCCCGAACACCGAAAAGGCGTTGTGAGCGTCCAGCCAGGAGCGCTGTCTTTTGCCCCAGCGGAAGGTGAAGAAATCGACGAAAATCTTCTTATGGGTGATGACGCCACTCACAATGGCCACGAGCATGAACATTGCGGCCGCGCCCGCAAGCCACCTGCCCCACACCACAGGCATGTAGTGGAATTGGAAGTGGAAACGGTAGAAGAACTCACCGCCCAGCGTGCCGCGTGAGGTGACTCTTTGGCCGGTCGCGGGATCGAAGTTGGCCTCGCCGAAGCCGCGCTCGCCCGGATTGCGTGTGGATGTGCGCCAGAAGGCATAGACACTGTTATTACGCGCGTCGGGCAGGCGCATGCTCCACTGCGAGGTCCCGGCCGCGATGTTGCCGAGTTCGTCTGCGATTCGCTGCGCCACCACGGCTTGATCGGGTACTTGGACCAGACGCGGCAGCTCCGGTCGCATCCATTGCGACAACTCGTCCTTGAAATAGGACACCGTCCCAGTGAGGAACATGGCATAGAGAATCCAGCCGAGGAGAAGGCCAGCCCACGTATGCAGGCTGGACATGCTTTGCCGGATGCCGCGGCCAGCAACTCGCACATCGTTGTCCGTCTTCACGCGTCGGCCCTTCGTCAGGAAGCAGACCATGCCGCCAGCGACAGCGGCACGGCCACGACGATCAGGCCGGCCCAGGCCTTCAGCGCGCTTCGCACGGCAAAAACCCAGATCACGGCACCAGCGTAGATGGCAAAGCTCGCCAGCATGCCGGTGAGCACGGCCTGCGGCTTGCTCATGGGCAAAGCGAGCACGGCGACGCTGCTGAGCGCGGCCAGTGCATAGCCGCCGAACAGAGCGGCGACGATGCGCGAGATGAGCGGGCCCGTGGAGCGAGCCCGATGTATCAGGGCGTTCATTTGCCCGGAGTAGCCGGCGGGCCCGCAGGAATTGGTGTCAAGCCGTTGGCATTCACATAGGTCACGGTGGTGGCATAGCTCACGGCATCATACTTCTCAGCGCCCTTCGTCCCCGTGCGCTCGCCTGCGCTGCGGTCGTTGAAGCTGACTTCAGCGACGTAAGTGCCTTTCCAAGGCATATCGAACTTCACGTGGCCCTGCTCGTCGGTGTGACCTTCCTTGGACCAGCCAGATTCCGTTACCAGCGTTACCTTGGTCTTGGCCTTAGGCTGATTTTTGAAGAAGAGCTTGAATTGGCCTTCCTGACCGGTAGGCACGAGGTCCAGTACGAGCTTGGGCTGCTGCGCGGCAAAGCTGGTGATGAAGCGTGCGGCAGGATAGAACCAGTTCGTGACCTCTTTGTCTTGTTGCTTCCAAATATAGAGCGGGTAGCTCGCATCTTCCGCGACAATGCCGTCGCCGGAAGCCGCGGAAAATGGCAGCGTGAAGCCGTTTGCGGTCTTTGTGGCGTCGGACTTCTGCTCGCCCTTGGTGGAGATGAGCGTACCGGTCACCTTGGCGAACTTGTCGAGCAACCCCGGTGATACTTCACGAAGGTTCTCGCCGAACTCGCCAAAGCGAACGACGGCATTCTGCCCTTCGGGCTGTTCAATCCAGATCTGGTGCGCCTGAACGGGCGTTATCACGCCAAGCAGGGCAACTACGGCGATGAAGAGCTTTGTCATGACAAGCACCCTAGAAGTCGAATGAAGCGGATACGATGTAGGTTCGAGGCGACGCAACCGTCACGAATGTACCGGTGGTGAGCCAGTAGTTCTCGCCGGTCACGTTTTCGATGTTGGCGCGTATCGTGACGGGCCGGCCGTCGATCGAAGTCGCGTAACGCGCGCCGATGTCGACACGAGTCCAATCGGGGAACCGCAGGAGATTGGCGCTGGTGAGATAGGCGCCCGACGTATAGATCACCCGCCCGTTGAGCGAGAGGCCCGGGATCCAGGGAGTATCCCAGTCGAGGCTGGCGGAGAATGTCTTGTCCGGCACGCCTTGGGCGTCGTTGCCGCGCTCCAAAGGATTGGTCGGGTTGGTCAGCTCCGGACGCAGGAAGGTTGCGCTGGCCATACCGCGCAGGCGAGGCAGCAACAGGCCATAAGCGGACAGCTCCACGCCGCGGTTGCGCTGTTCGCCGTCATAGGCCAATGCGTTGGATGCGGTCCGGATCTGGCTGGGTCGCGTAATCTGGAACACCGCCGCAGTCGTCGTGATGGTACCCCAGTCCACCTTGATGCCAGCTTCCTGCTGCTTCGACTTGAATGGGGCGAGCACAGTACCGGTGTTGCTGTAGCCGGGACCGACGATGGTGCCCTGACTCAGTCCTTCAGCGTAGTTCGCGTAGAGCGAAACATTATGCCAAGGCTTGACCACCACGCCGGCAAGTGGCGTCAGCGCTTCTGCTCCGTAGTTACTTGTCGGGAGACCGGTGGTGGTGCTGAAGGCGTCCTGTTCCACTCTCTGGTGACGAGTACCGACGGTCACCAGGACCGCATCATTCAGGAATGACATTGTGTCGGCGATCGCAACGCTCCTGAGCGTTATCTCGTTGGCTAACCGCGGCGGTGTGCGCGCGCCAGTGATCACAGGAAGGGGGGATGGATTGTAGATATTCGATGGGACTGACTGAGCCGGCGTATTGGAAACGTAAGCGTTGCCGTTCTCCTGGTAATAGCCGGTGAAAGCGAAATTGATCGCATGACCGACGGGTCCTACTTCGAAACGCGACCGTATGCCTGCGTTGCCGCTCGTCGTCTTACTGTAGGAGTCATAATACGCGTTGATGAGCCTGAAATTGCCGAGAGCGTCTATACCGCCGGGAAATCCCGTGACACGGGAATCAGGGAACGTCTGGTAGTTCTCGCCCTCGCGATAGCCGATTCCTGCATAGGCCGTCAGCGATTCGGTCAGATCGTATTCGATGCCCGAGGCGATGGTGTTGTCGCGCTGACGGAGCATTGTGTCCGGGTACCAGTTGCTGCGCGCGTCGGGCGGGGCAGGAATGAAGGGCACGTTGCCCTGAATGGTCATCTGCGGACGGAAGTTCTTGGTGTCGTCGTTCTGTGAAATGGCATCGAGCGTCCAACGCAGGCGCTCCCCGCGATAGTCGAGCGACAACGCACCGAGACCGGTCCGCCAGTTTCCGCCGTCGATCGAGGCTTCGCCATTGCGCCCCACCCCGTTGAACCGAACGCCCCACTCCTTGTTTTCACCGAAGCGGCGGCTGGTCTCCAGGTGGAGACCGTAGTTGCCGGCGCTCATGAAGATCGGCGTCAAACGTGTGAAAGGTACCTCAAGCGCGCGTTTGCTGACGATGTTGACGCCGCCGCCGACGCTGCCGCCAGGGGCCATGCCGTTGATGAGCGCTCCAGGCCCCTTGAGCAGCTCTATCCGCTCGATGATCTCGGCGGGCACGCGACTGGAAGACACCAGGCCGTAGAGACCGTTGAAACCGACGTCACCTGAAGGAACGGAGAAGCCGCGGATCTGGAACGTGTCGTCGAATCCGTTACTGCCCGTGGTAAGTCGGACCGAAGAGTCGTTGATCAGCGTATCCGCCGCCGTTCGCGCCTGCTGATTCTCGATCAGTTGAGAGGTATAATTGACCGTGCTGAACGGTACATTCATGACGTTCGTGCTTCCGAGCAGGCCGAGCGTTCCACCCTGCGCCAACTGGCCGCCAGCATAGGCTGGCGCCGGAGCTCCGATCGTGCGGGTCGATCCCATCGTGCTGGCCGGCGCTGCCGGCGCAGGAGGCTGTTCGGTCCGCTGCCGGGATGCGACGCGGGCAGAGTGCTGAGCCGAGCCGCGAGTCCGAACGGTGCGCGTCACTCGCGCTCTTTGAGGCTGATCGATGGACACCGGAGGCAACACGTGCGGCTGCGCGCTCTGCGCCCTGCTCTGAGAAGAGCTCACACCGCTCAGGCATAACGTAACAACGCCCGTCGCCACGCCAACATACAAGCGGTTCTTATAATTCTCGAAATTGCTCAACAAAGGCCCCCAATTCACTTAGTCGATGTCCGACTAGGAAATCGGAGGTGCGAAGGCAACGAAGGCGATTTAGAATCTATTGATGCATGCGCGTAAGAGTTTGTGAGTCCAATCTCTGACCACTCTGGTAAGCCAACACTGAAATCTCTCTAATCAGCGGACACTGACAACTCATCGTCCAGCATTGCGACGCTTTGACGCTGTGAGGAGTGGAGGTTGTGCTAGCTAACACGTGACGCCGCTTGATAGTCCGCTTTGATGTTTCGACGCATGCTCGGCACCACGCCTGCGGTCCTTCGTTCGGTCTCGCTGAGACGCTCAAGGCCAGTGAAGCTTGATACAAGGTGAGGATGAAATTGAAGAGGCGCCCGAAGGCGCCTCCAAACCGCTGTGGTGATTGCGTCACCTTTTTCAGAACCGGTCGGCCGCGCCCATGCCTGGATCGCTCACCGAACCGCGGCCGGTTTCCACATGGCCGGCGACGCGCCGATAGAAGCCGCTGCCCGAGTCGCTGGTGATGATGAAGTCATACCACAGGCCGGTGGTGCGCAGATTCCAGTACAGTTCACCGGGGTGGCCAGAAGCGGACACTTTGACATCCCACGACGTGCGCGGACCGCCGCCGAAGTCGGGTCCGGGGAAGAAGACCGGTGGATTGAAGCCGAAGCCGGGCGCACAGAAGTCGGGAGCCTGCCGGAAACCAGGCACCGGGCCGAAGCCCACAGGACGGAAGCTGGGACGCGGACCGAAGCCCGGAGGCTCCGGCTGCATCGCGGCGGCAACCGAGGCGCTGACGGCCAACAGCGGTCCATAGATCTTGTTGGACTTCACCGTGAAGCGCAGGTGGCCGTTGCCGTCGTTGCGGAACTGCAGGTGCACACCGCCGTCGTGGACGTTGTAGCCAACGAAGATTTCCGGATTCGGCTCATTCTTGTGCCGCATCGTAGAGATGTCGCCCTTGAAGTGGCGGTGGAAGCCATTGGGGGCGAGCACCCACAGATCATAAAGGCCGTCGTCTCCGACTGCCCATTCGTCGTCCAGCATCTGGCCCGCCTCGACGGTGTAGCGCCGCGGAATGCGATCGAGGTGCATCTTGTCGTAGACGTGGAACACGGCGCCGGCAAAGCCGGTGTTGGCGAACAGGAGCCTGACCTTGCTCTTGCCAGCATCGACCTGCGCGCTGGCGTGCAGAATGTAGGGAAGCGCGCGCGAGAAGCGCACGCCGGTCTCCTGAAACAGCGGCTGCGGCGTCGTCGGCGCGGTGGGGGCCGGCAATGTCTTCTGGTGCGCATCCGATGCTTGCCAATTGCTCTGGTCGGGCAGCTCCGGGAAGCGGGGATCGTTGGGGCTCGCGAAGTCGAAGGCCGTGGTGAGGTCGCCCGAAATGGCGCGATGCCACGGGCTGATGGAGTCCACCTTGATGCCGAAGCGCTTCTCGAGGAATCGGCCCACCGAGGTGTGGTCGAAGACCTGCGAATCGACCCAGCCGCCCTTGCTCCACGGCGACACGACGTACATCGGCACGCGCGCACTGAGACCCCAGGGACGGATGTTGCCGCTGATCTTGTCGTCGCTGCTCAGCACATTGCCGACCGTGTTGGAGAAATATTCACCCGCGAGCGGCATCGTGGCCTTGCCCATCAGGTTGCCGTCGTTGTCATAAGACGGCACCGCCGGTGCCGGCAGGTGATCGAAGAAGCCGTCGTTCTCGTCGAAAGTCAGGAAGAAGACGGTCTGGCTCCAGACCTCGGGGTTGGCGGTCAGTGCTTCCAGCACCTGGTCGGTGAAATTGCCGGCGCGGGTCGGGCTCCCGCCGCCGGGATGCTCGGAATTGCTCTGCGTCGGCAAGATCCACGATACCTGCGGCAGGTTGCCGCTCATCACATCGGCCTTCAACCTGTCCAGATAATCCGGACCACCGGTCAGGCCGTGCACATAGTTGGGATCACCCGGCTGGGCGTGGCGGAAGCTGGCGAACGCCAGACAGCCGTGCATCGCCCCGGTCCAGTTGTCGTTCATGTCCTGGTAGACATGCCAGCTTACGCCAGCGCGCTGCAGCAGGTCGGGGAGGGTAGGCCAGCCGAAGTCGCTGCCGACATAGCGATAGTTCGGCTGCGGTTGAGGCAGGCCGTCCACCCATTTGGAAGGGTTGGGCCAGCAGCGGTTGTTGTTGGGCTCGGAATCGTTCGTCGTGCAGTTGATACCCTGCGCGCGCAGCGCGGGATTGAAGTTGGAGCCCGACCAGAACACGATCCGGTTGGGGTCGGTGCCGGTGGTGATGGAGGCGTGGTAGGCGTCGCACAGCGTGAAGGCCTCGGCTAGCGCGAACTGGAAAGGGATGTCCTCGCGGCCGAAATAGCCCATCGCGTACGGGGTTTTGTACTTGGCCCAGAAGCCCATCTTGCCCTGGTTCCACGCTGCCTGACTGTCGCCAAACGAATGCGGCGTGCCGTACCCGACCAGCGCGTTGCTGGTCGCGGAGTCGCGATGGTAGGGCGGGACCTCACGTGTGCCGTCGGACTGGAACCACACCGGCTTGCCGCTTTCGAGCGGAATAGGGAAGCGGTCGCCGAAGCCGCGCGCGCCGCGCAGCGTACCGAAATAGTGGTCGAACGAGCGGTTCTCCTGCATCAGGATCACGATGTGCTTGACGTCCATGATGGTGCCGGTCCGGCGCCGCGCCGGAATGGCCAGCGCCCGGTTGATGCTGGTAAAGGCAGCCGCCGCCGTGGCGCCCGCCAGAAAGTCGCGACGTGTTGTCATTTCTTATCTACCTTTGGTTGAACAGTTGAAGAAACGAACGACGGCCTGCAGCGCAGGCTTGGCTCACTGCGCAAGCAAGCCGGTCGGCAATAGCAGTGCGACTTGACGTCGCTGTGAATAATTTATTTCCAATAGAATTTTTTGTGAGCTTTTCTCAGTATACGTGATTGAGCACCGAGAGACGGGAGAACGGGCCGGAAATGACACAAATGACACATGGGCCATCATCGTCGCCGGCTTATCCCGGCGGCCCACGAGAATTGAAGCTCTGCGCAAAGGGAATCGCGGTAACCTTCCGCGATCCACCAAATGAATTCCCACGTTGTTCGCGAGGACGCGGGTGACACGCTCGAACTTCAATGCAGGGCCGTCCGTGAGCGGTATTCTATCTCGCGTTCGTGAATTGCAGTCTGATCTTCCTCCGAAAGCCAAACAAATCGCCGAGCTGATTATCGCGCAGCCGGAGTCTTTCATTCACATGTCGATCACCGAAGTTGCCGAGACATGTGGCGTGAGCGAAGGCACGATCGTTTCCTTTTGCGGCCGGGTGGGCGTTCGCGGGTTCCAGGAGCTCAAGATTCTTCTGGCGCGGGATCTGATCGAGCCGGTTCGTCTGATTCAGGAGGATCTGCATCGGGGCGATGATCCGGCGACCGTCACGGATCACATCTTTGCCGCTCACGCCGCTTCGCTCCACGAGACACGCCGCCTGCTCTCGATGGAATCGCTGGCGAAGGCGGCAAGCTTGTTGAGAGAAGCGCAGCGGATCGAGATTTACGGCATAGGAAGTTCGGCGCCGATTGCGCAGGACCTCTCCTATCGCTTGCTGCAACTGGGGCTCGCAGCGAGCGCAGTCGTCGATTCTCATGTCCAGGCCGTCAGCGCTGGCATGACCGGCCCGACAGTCACGACCGTCACGGTGTCTCACTCCGGCAGCACGGTCGAGACGGTGCTCGCGACCCGATTGGCGCGGGAAGCCGGCGCCCGGACAATCGGCATTACGCGGCTCGGCAAGTCGCCTCTCGCGGCCCATTGCGACGTGCTGCTCTATACTGTCGCAAATGAAACCAGATATCGGCCCGAGGCTATGAGCAGCCGCGTAGCTCAGCTCGCTATTATCGACACCTTGGTGAGCTGTTGCGCCCTGACCGACACCGAGCGCTCCGTTGACAGGCTTCAACACGCCGCGCGTATTCTCGCCGAGAAACGCTTTTGACCGCACGGCTTCGGGCGGAGAGCCGTTCACCGCCACGGGATGGATTTCCCTGCGAGTCACAAGAGGCGATCGAGACACGCGTCTGGCATTGTGCGGTCTAACGCAGACAACAGACGTAACGACGGTCTACGTGGTGTTCGGCTTGGGGCCAGGACCGGACCACCATCGACGAATTGACACAGCAGTCGTGCTCGTGACCCTGACAAGGACAAACACTAATGATCATCGACCTGTAGAGGTTGCCCCTTTCCAGCATACTGGATTCCAATAGCTTTGGCCGGCTCCGTCGTGCTCGCATTCCTGAAGTTATGTACGACGTCAGGCGGTTCTTGGAATGCTTGACCGGCCTTGAAGATCTGTGGCGGCTTACCTTCCATCTCCACCACCACGGAACCTTCGAGCACAACTACGAACCGGGGTGTCGGGTGGTGGTGTTTTCCAGTTTGCGCTCCCGGCGTGAGGGCAGCCGTCCAAATATTCATTTCCTTGCCTTCCATACCAGCTAGGTCTGTCTTGAGAAGATCAGTGCGCTTTATGGTTGGCTGCTGAGCTTTAGCAAACTTGTCGCTGGTTACGCTCAGCGCGATAACAGCGATCAAGGTCAAGGCCGGCACCCGTCCTAATAGTCCCATAGAACCCTCCAGCTGTTCGCTCGCTAGTACGTCGACGCCTAGTGAGGGGAGATCGAACCTAGCATTTCCAGAATGCCTTTCGGAGTCCGGAATGGGTCATTTGCGTCGATTTCGGCATGTGCGCGTCGTCTGCTTGGAGAGCAATCTCGGAACTGCCGGTTATCCGATTTGCCTTATTGAACGCATCGGGTTGGATATGATTCAAATGTCCTGGCTCTGTCCGTTGCGCAGCTTCAATTCAGCGTCGTCGTCGCGGCTGGCCTTAAGCGCGCGTGCGTAGATCATAAGCCCATCGCGCACGACCCTTCGCTCGGCCTCGCTGAGACGCGCGAGTGCGCCGGAAACTTGCCGCCGGCCGAAATCATGCAGGGCAGAGAGCGTGCGCCGTCCCTTCGCCGTTAGTGATAGCGGCTTGATGCGCGCATCGTCGGCGTCGACGGTTTCCTTCAGCTCGCCGCACTCGATCAGCTTGCGCACCATGCGGCTGACGCTCGATTTCTCCAGATGGAGGATGTCGGACAGTTCGGCCGAGGTCAGGGGACCGCTTGTGCCGATCTCCAGGATCGTGTGGACGGCCGACGGTGGATAGTCGGTCGCGGCCACCGTCTGCTCCATGAAGCCAAGCTCGCGCACCATCAGCCGCGAGGCCGCGCGGATATCATCGATGAGGGACAGGTCTTGGAAAGGCATGGCTTGACTCCGGCTAGATAGTTGTATCATACAACTATTAGCGAGACAACGGAGTCCGGCCCGATGAGCGAGGCAGCAACCGGCGGTTTGAATGCCGTCGCGAACCGAATGAAGGACAAGGTCTGCCTGGTCACAGGCGGCGGCACCGGCATTGGTCGGGCCACCGCGCTAAAAATGGCCGAAGAAGGAGCGGCAGCGATCCTGATCGCCGGCAGGCGCGAAGCCGAAATCGAATCCGCAGCGGCCGAATGCCAAGCGCTCGGCGCACAGGCTCTGGCGGTCAGGACGGACGTGACGCAGGAGCAGGAGGTCGAGCGACTGGTCCGGACTGCGGTCGACCAATACGGCAGGCTGGATGCGGCGTTCAACAATGCTGGTTTCCAGGAGCGTCGCGCGGGCATCGAGGAACAGCGCAGCGCCGTCTACAACGAGGTATTCGACGCCAATGTCCGCTCGGTCTTCTTATGCCTGCGCCACCAGATCCCGGTCATGTTCGCGCAAGGCGCGGGCCGGATCGTCGTCAACACGTCGGTGAGCGGCATCCGCAATCCAAATGCAGGGCTTTCGCTCTATTGTGCTTCGAAGGCGGCGGCGATCTCGCTGATGCGCTCGGCGGCGATGGAGGCCGCGCCACGCGGCGTCACGATCAATGCGATTGCGCCCGGCCGCGTGGTGACCGACATGATGCTCCGCTCGGGCGTTGGCGATATGTCTGCTGTCGCGGCAGGATTGCCGCTTCGGCGGATGGGAAAACCTGAGGAGGTTGCCGAAGCCGTGGTCTGGCTGCTCTCCGACGCCGCGTCTTACGTGGTCGGCCACGTGCTGGCGGCCGATGGAGGGTTTTTGGCGTCCTGAGACAGCGTAGCCCGGATGGAGCGAAGCGAAATCCGGGAAGAACGTACGCGCTGTCGGCTCCGGATTGCGCTTCGCTCCATCCGGGCTACGGGCCGCTATCCCTTCTGCGTGTAGAGCAGCGGCACCGCGGAATCCACGATCACCTCGACCAGGCTCGTGCCATCATGCGTGAGGCCATGCTTCAGCGCGGACCTCGACGCTCGCTTAGGTCGCGTCCGCTGTGCCTCCAGGAACGGTGCAACCGCGGACCCGCGGGGGTCCGCCTCGGTCAAAAGCGCTGCTGAGGTCAGCCAGTAAATGCTGGCAAAGGACGCGAATTATAGTAGCGTTACGGCAAGAAAAATGGCCACCAGGCCAGACATAAAGTCGAGAAAAAGACCAGGGAGGGCTTCCAATGCAATATTTCAAGACCGCACTTGCGGCGGCTGCAGCGACTGCAATGTTTGCAGGTGCCGCTCTTGCGCAGGGCAAACCCCAGGAAATCAAGATCGGTATTGCAACATTCCTGTCGGGGCCGGCGTCCGTTTTCGGCGTGCCGGCAAAGGCCGCGGCGGAGATGATCGCGGAGGATCTCAATAAGAAAGGTGGAATCGGCGGAGTGCCGGTCAAACTTTCCTTCATCGACGAAGGTGCCGGCGGCGAAGCATTGGTCTCGAACTACCGGCGCATCGTGCAGGACGACAAGGTTGACGCGACGTTCGCCGCAATCTCCTCGGGCAGTTGCAATCAGCTTGTCCCGGTTGCCGAAGACCTCAAGGTCATGAACTTCATGTGGGATTGCGGCGCTGCCTCCATTCTCGAGGTGAAGAAGTACCGCTACAATTTCCGGACCCAGGCGAACGGCACTCCCGAGATGCTGGCGGTGCTCATCTATCTCCTCAAGACAAAGCCCGACTTCAAGACGATCGCTGTCGTCAATCAGGACTATGCCTGGGGCCGCGAAAGCTGGGAGATATTCTCCGCCGCGTTGAAGGCGATGAAGCCTGACGTCCAGGTGGTTGCCGAGCTGTTCCCGAAGTTCGGTGCGCCTGACTATTCCACCGAGGTTTCCCGCCTGCTGGCGCTCCGACCGGACGTCGTGCTCACGACCGCCTGGGGCGGTGACCTCGACACTCTGGTTCGCCAGGCGGGGCAACGCGGCCTGTTGCAGCAGTCGACATTCGTGCTGGGCATCGGAGAATCGTCAATCCAGCGATTGGGCAAGGATCTACCGGAGGGCCTGATCGTCGGTGCACGCGGGGATCACTGGTTCTTGCATCCGGAAAAGAAGAACGATCCGGCCTTCAAAGCCTTTAACGAAGCGTTCAAGGCGAAGACCGGCGCGTGGCCGATCTACCCGGTCTATCACATGGCGCAGGCGTTCAAGGCGTTGCAAACGGCCTATGATAAGGCCATCAAGGCGAACGGCGGCAACTGGCCGACGCGGGAGCAAGTCGTGGATGCGACCGCCGGCACAGAGTTCGCAACCGGCTTCGGCAGGCCGGTCACGCTGAGGCCCGAGGACAATCAGGGTCTGGAGGCCCAGCTTGTCGGTGTCACCAAGTCCTTTCCAGGCTACGACTTCAAACTGCTCGATAACATGATGATCTTCGACCCCAGGGTGATCACCAACCCGGCGGGTGTGCGGTCGGTCGAGTGGCTCAAGACGCTCAAGCCGGAGTTCGCCAAGATGGATGTGCCGACCTTCAAACAATAGTGCTCCATGACCCGTCCTCCGGCTCTCCGGGGACGGGCTTCCCTGAAGGTCTCCATGAACTCGACTCTCGCCATACTGGCCGTCCTCGACGGGATCAGCTACGCCGCCCTGGTGTTTTTGGTCTCCGTCGGGCTCAGCCTGATCTTCGGCGTGCTTCGCGTAGTGAACGTGGCGCACGGCTCCCTGTATGCCTTTGGCGCTTATCTCGCCGCGACGTTCAGCATCAAGGTTGCGCCGCTGTCGCCATGGCTCACCTATCCCGCGCTGCTGGCTGCTTCCGTCGTGATCGGCGTCGTTTGCGGCGGCTTCATTGAGCGCTTTCTGCTGCGGCCGCTGTACGGACGGGACGATGTGCTGCAGCTCCTGATCACGTTTGCTGCCTTCATGATCATGGACAATCTGCAGCGTTTGATCTGGGGCGTGCAGCCGATCTTCGCGGCCGAGCCTTTGAAGCTGCTGCCGAACGTGACCGTGTTCGGCGTGAACTATACGTCCTACCAGGTCATCCTGCTGCCGGGCGTGGCGCTGATGACACTGTTCGGCCTGCGCTACTTCCTGCGCCACACCCTTGCCGGTGCAGTGATCATGGCGGTTACGGAGGATCGCGAGGCGTCCACGTCGATCGGTATCGACGCCAGGCGCGTCTATTTCGTTACGTTCATCATTGGCGCGAGCTTGGCGGCGCTCGGCGGGGCGCTTGCCTCGCCGACGACATCACTCGTGCCCGGGATGGGCGCCGACATGATCGTGCTCTCTTTCGCGGTCGCAGCAACTGCGGGCCTCGGGCAGATCGAGGGCACCGCTCTCACCGCGCTCATGATCGGCCTGACGCGCGCCTTTGTCATCTACCTCCAGCCGGAGTTTGAAGTCCTCGTGCCTTATCTGTTGATGGTGCTGGTGCTTCTGGTGCGTCCGTACGGACTGTTCGGCGCAACCCAAGTGAGAAAGATCTGATGACGCGCCGCATCAAGCCGATCACGACGGCCGCAGTCATCTTCTTTCTGGTCAGCGCGGTCGCACCGCTGTTCGTGTCGAGCTGGGCGACGCTGTTCGCGCTTATTCTCGCGAAAGGCATCGTCGTGCTCGGAATCGTCCTGTTGCTGCAGGCGGGACAGGTATCTTTCGGACACGCGATGTTCTTCGCCATTGGCGCCTACACGTCCGCCTTCTGGGGCAAATATATCGGCGGCGGCGATATCCTGCTTTATCTCGTGCTCGGAGGCATATCTTCCACCGTCTTCGGCCTGATTGTCGGTCTGTTCGTGGTCCGCTACCGGGAAATCTTCTTCGGAATGCTCAATCTGGCGTTCTCGATGGTGTTGTGGTCACTTCTTGAGAAGATGTTCCCCTACACCAATGGTGCTGATGGCATCAGGGTGGCGCGTCCCGGCTTGCTGGGGTTTGTCTTCACGCCGGAAACCTTCCAGTACGTCATTCTTTACGTGAGCCTTTTGATAGCTGCTGCGGCATTCTATGGTGTGCAACGCTACCTCGAGAGCCCGCTCGGGCACATGCTGCGGGCGATCAAATCGAACGAGACCCGGCTCGAGTATCTGGGAATGTCGGCCCGCCGCGTGCTGCTCATTGGGTACGTGATCTCTGCATTCCTCGGCGGAATCGGCGGCACGCTGGTGGCAATCATCCAGCAGATCGCCACGCCGGAGTTTGGTTTCTGGACCAAGTCGGGCGAGTTCGTGTTCATCGCGATCCTCGGCGGCGGAGCCCATGCTTTCGGTGCGTTTGCGGGAGCCGCGATGTTCGAGTGGGTTCGGTTCTATGCGGCTGCTCACCTCGCGGATTCCTGGCAGCTCATTCTCGGCGTCGTGCTGATCGTCATCATCCTCTACGCACCAAACGGGCTGATCGGTCTCAGGCAACGGTATCGTCAGTCCGGGAAGGGGGGACGCTGATGGCCGACGTTTTGCTCTCTGCCAAGGACATCAAGATTCGGTTCGGCGGGGTTATCGCCGCTGATGGGATCAACCTTGAGGTCCATGAGGGCGAGAATCTTGCCATCATTGGACCGAACGGCGCCGGCAAGACGACGTTCCTCAATATATCGACGGGCTATCTCCGGCCGCAGGCCGGTACGGTAACTTTTCTCGGCCAGGACATTACTGCGCATCTTCCACGGACCATCACCAAGCTTGGCATTGCTCGCGCCTTCCAGATTCCGCAGCTTTTCCTTGATCAGACGGTTATGGAAAACATGCTGATCGCGGCCGCCTCGCGGCAGGGATACCCGTCAGGCTTCAAAGCTCTCTCGCGACTGCCGGAGGCGTCCGAAATGGAGCGGCTGCTGGAGCTCGTCGGCGTCAGGACTTATGCTGAACGAAAGGCGCGAGAGCTACCCGAAGGGCAGCGCAAGCTGGTCGATATCGCGCTTGCGCTCGCGCTGAAGCCCAGGCTCTTGCTCATGGACGAGCCAACCTCGGGCGTCGCCTCATCCGAGAAGCTCGAAATCATGGATATCCTCACCGCCGCGCTCGCAAAGGAGAAGGTCACGTCGGTCTTCGTCGAGCACGACATGGACATGGTGGAGCGTTACGCCCACCGCGTCGCCGTGTGGAACGTGGGCAAGATCCAGAAGGTCGGCACGCCGGCGGAGGTTCTGGCGGACCCGAAGGTCCAGCAGCAGGTGATCGGAATATGACGGCGATGCTGAGTTTCGAGAATGTCAACGTCGCGATAGCCGATGCGCCGGTGCTGCGCAATGTCACATTCGCGCTGAGGCCCGGAGCGAGCGCCGCGCTCATCGGGCGCAACGGTGCCGGCAAGACCACGACCGTTCGCACCATCATGGGCTTCACCAAAGCGATCGGCGCCATCCGGCTCGGAGGCGAGGACCTCGGGCCGATTCCGCCGCACCGCCGGCCATCGCTCGGCGTCGGCTACGCGCCTGAGGACCGCCGCCTGTTTTCAGCCTTTACCGTGGAGGAAAACATCCTTCTGCCCGGTCGCGTTGCGAAGCTCTCCCTGCAAGAGACACGACGAAGGCTGGAGCGGGCCTACTCCGTGTTGCCGGAACTGCAAGAGCTTGCCAGGCGTCCGGCGGGATCGGTCTCGGGTGGACAAGGCAAGATGGTCGCGCTCGGTCGGGCGCTTATGCTGGGTACCCGGCTCCTTATTCTCGACGAGCCATTTCAGGGACTTGCACCTGTTCTCGCGCAGCGATACGCCGAAGCGCTTCGTCGGCTTCGTTCGCAGGATAAAGACATTACGATGCTGATTACGGAGTCAAATCCGAAGCTGCTTGAGACGTTTGCCGACGTGACCCTCACCATCGAAAGGGGCGAGATAGAAGGCGATTCAAGCCAATCGATTGGGTGACTCGCTGATCCAGCGGGGAAAGCGCTAGGCTTGCGGTTGGAACCTGAAGGAGACGACAGATGGGCCGGTATCCGGATTTCGTGCCCCAAGGTGTGATCCCCGCGGTGCTGTTGCCGTTCCACGAGGATCTGTCGATCGACGAGCAGAGCTTCCGAGCTCACTTGCGCGATGTCGCGGCGGTGGACGGATTGTCAGCGATCACGATCAATGCGCACTCCACGGAGGTTGCCTCCTGCACGAGGGACGAGCAGCGTCGCGTTATGGAGATCACGGGCGAGGAAGTCGGCAGCATTTTGCCGATCATCCATGGGGTCTGGGCAGACGGCAGCCTGGAGGCGGCGCGGATCGCGCGGCAGGCACAGGCCGGCGGAGCTTCGGCGCTGCTGGTGTTTCCGCCGGCGCCGTTCACGCTTGGCCAATCGGCCGAGATGGTGCTGGCCCATTTCAAGACCATCCGCGATGCGTCCGACCTGCCATTGATCGTGTTTCAATATCCCCTGGCTACGGGGCAAGGCTATCCGGCGTCGACGCTGGAGCGACTGTTTGATGAGGTGCCTACGATCCGCGCAATCAAGGACTGGACGCCACTGGTGCCGCAGCACGAGAGCCAGATTCGCGCCTTGCAGGGCCGCAAGCACTCCATCAACGTGCTGTCGACCAACAGTGCATGGCTCTTGAGTTCCCTGGTGCTGGGCTGCAATGGCTTGCTGTCCGGCAGCGGCAGCGTCATCGCCGATCTTCAAGCCAGGCTCTATCGCGCGGTGCAGACCAACGATCTTGCAGAAGCCCGCCGGCTCAACGACCGGATTTATCCATTGGCGCGCGTGTTCTACGCCGATCCTTTCGTCGATATGCATAACCGCATGAAGGAAGCTTTGGTGCTGCTTGGAAAACTGCCTCGTGCCGTGGTGCGCCCGCCTTTGGTCAAGATAACGGATGCGGAAATCGCGCGTATTCGGGCAGCGCTCGTGGAAGCAGGGCTACTCGGCCAAAGGGCGGCGCTCGGGGCCAACGCTGCGTAGCGGTCTACGTGCCGGACTCCCGGCGGGCGGGGGAGTTCGAGCCGCGCACTTTCATCCTGGAGTGAGACCGGCTCGGCATTTTGACATCCAGCCGTCGGCTGAGATGCGATCGCAGGACAAACTGCATAGTAATATTCGGCTAGAGCGCGATGAGATCAGGTCGAGTTGCATCCGCGATCGCTGCTGGGCTCCCTCTCCCGCTTGCGGGAGAGGGTCGGGGTGAGAGGGTCTGGGTGAGGGTGTCTTCGCGAAAAGAACAGAGATTATCTTTGCGCGGAAAGAGCCCTCACCCGGCGCTACGCGCCGACCTCTCCCGCAGGCGGGAGAGGTGAACGCGTGGACGGGCCGATTCAACCAATCACGCGCTAGGCTTGCAGATTACAGGCTATGGCCCGTCGGAGGCCAAGATCCGAATCGTTGGCCGATTGCCGAAGTTGCATAGGATCGCTTCCCTGCTCCCGATAGAAGAGCACACGAAGACTGCCGAAAATTCGGAGAAGCGCGCCTGCGTTGCCCATTGACTGACGACCTTGGTGATAATGGCAATCGATGCAGGAGGACGAAGGAGAGCGACATTGACGCAAACGATCATCTCAAGCTGCCGGTCGTTGCCGGGCTCCTACACCCAGTACGCCTTCCGTGTCATGGCCGCAGGATTGATCTTGGCGCTAGCGGCTACGATTGCGCAGGCGCAGACTTCCAGCGATTCCAAGCCGGCGTCGCCATCCACGCTGGAGTTCAACAAGAAATCCACGGCCTCATTGCCATGGTCAGACAACGCGGATTTCGCAAATGCCAAGCGTGGCCTGATCGCGCGATTGCCCGATAGCGGTGTCATCAAGGACAGGAATGGCAGGATTGTTTGGGATCTCTCGAGGTTCACTGGTTTCATCAAGGATGGCGCGGCCGCGCCCGACACCGTCAATCCGAGCCTTTGGCGCATGTCGCAGCTTCTGATGGAAGCTGGCCTCTATGAAGTGGTTCCGGGTGTCTATCAGGTGCGTGGCGCGGACCTGTCGAACCTGACCATCATCGAGGGTGAGCAGGGCATTACGATATACGATCCCTTGATATCGGCCGAAACTGCGCGCGCTGCACTCGACCTTTACTACCAAAATCGGCCGAGAAAGCCGGTCGTGGCCGTGATCTATTCGCATTCCCACGTCGATCACGCCGGCGGCGTGCGGGGCATCGTCGACGAAGCCGACGTGAAGTCGGGCAAGGTCAGGATTTTCGCGCCCGAAGGTTTTCTCGAGAACTTCGTCGCCGAGAACCTGTTTGCAGGCCAGGCCATGGGACGCCGTGCGTCCTATATGTACGGAAACCTGGTTGCGCCCGGACCGCAGGGCTCAGTGACGGCAGGGCTTGGCGTCACGACATCGAGCGGCAGAGTCACGCTGATCGCGCCGACAGATCTGATCACGAAGACCGGCGAGAAGCGGGTCATCGATGGCATTGAGTACGAGTTCCTATTGGCGCCGGGCTCGGAGGCTCCGGCTGAGATGATGTGGTATCTGCCGAAGTTCAAGTTGATCAATACGGCCGAGGATGCCACGCGCACGATGCACAATCTCTATACGCTGCGCGGCGCCAAGACACGGGACGCGCGGCTGTGGCCGATGTACCTGAACCAGGCCCTTCAGATGTGGGGTGATCAGTATGACGTGCAGATCACGATGCATCATTGGCCCACCTGGGGGAATAACGAAATTACGCAGCTGCTAAAGGTGCAGCGCGACACCTACAAATTCATGCACGACCAGACCCTGCACTACGCGAACATGGGTTACACCATGAGGGAGTTGCCGGGCCTCGTGACGTTGCCTCAATCGCTCGCCAATCACTGGGCGAGCCAAGGTTACTACGGCACCCAAAGCCATAACGTGCGTGCCGTCTACAATTTTTATCTGGGATATTTCGACGGCAACCCCGCGACCTTGAACCCGCTGCCACCGGTCGAAGTCGCAGGCAAGTATGTCGCGGCGATGGGTGGACCCGACGCTGTCATGAAGCTCGGACGCGAGGCCTTCGAGAAGGGCGACTATCGATGGGGCGCCGAACTGGTGAACCACCTGGTGTTTGCCCAGCCTGACAATCAGGAGGCGAAGAATCTGCAAGCCGATATCCTGGAACAGATGGGTTATCAGGCGGAATCCGGTCCCTGGCGGGGCTTCTATCTGACAGGCGCCGATGAGCTTCGGCATGGCGTCAAGAAACGGGCGACAGGTAATCCAGCCAGCGCCGACATCGTTGCCAGCATGTCGCCTGAGCTATTGTTCGGTTACATGGGCGTGCAGCTGGATGCCAGGAAGGCGGACGGCAAGACGCTTGCGATCGACTGGATATTCCCTGACATCAATGAGAAGCACGCGCTCTTCCTGGAGAACTCCGTGCTCAACCATTGGCCCGATTACACCAATCCCAAGGCCGATGTCACCGTAACCGTGGATCGTACCACTTTGACCAAGGTATTGACCAAGCAGGTGTCGTTCGAGGACGCGGTCAAGACCGGGCAGGTCAAGTTTGCCGGTAACCAGGCGAAGTTCGGTGAGTTCATGGGCTATCTTGTCGATCTCAACCAATATTTTTGGTTCAACATCGTGACGCCATAACTCGAAAGCGGCTCCGGGAAAGCGCTGGGGTCGCCATCTCCCAGGACAGATTTTCCGATTAGTGCGCGACGCCATCTGGTTTGCGCGACACCCGCCCGCAGAGTCGGATAGAGGGAGAAAATGCAGGGCAACTAACCAGCGCAACTCAAGGCCTTCTGCTGGGTGCAACGAACGGGTTGGATTCCGGACTTTGTCGAAGATTCTTATCGAAACACACATCAAGACGTTCAAGCGCTGCCGCGCTTCCATCTAGCGGCAGACGAAAAGTCATCCCTTCGCCTCGAACTTCGAGAACGTTGGCGATTCGCAATCGTTCGTTAAACGGTGCGTCGGCTAGCGCGATCGTCACTGATTTCGATTCCGCCAGGGCCTTTGCGTCGACCGAGCGCGAACCAGCAGACAGACGAACGGAATAAGCTTTACCCCGTTCAAGCCTCCATTTGGGCGAATCGAGAGATAGCAGAAGGCCTTCCTGGTTGCGTACGAACATGATGCCTAGACCCTCGCTGGATCGCGTCATGGTGCAGTTCTCAAACTTATCGGCTTTATATGTTGTCGCTATCGTCCAAGGGCCGACGGCAAGCGTCTGGATGTCGAGCGGCTGTTGGGCGAGTGCTGGCTTTGCGAGGATTGCAAGACAGGCAAACGCAATGATCGCTCGCATCGTCACCTCCATGAACGGTTGTGAAAATCTGAGACAAAATGCAGCCCGCGGGAAAGATTAACGCGATCCGGGTTCAACAGTTCCGGATTGCAGTTTCTCTTCATTTTTGACAAGTTCCCCCGCTTGCGCGCTGGGAGATCGTCTGCTTTGTGAAAATCTGATAGATTCGTGATCTCTGGATTAAGATCTTGAGTTCGATGACTGAAGACGAGCCCATCGACGAGATTTCAATGATCGAAGCTCGGCTTGAGCAGCTTGCCGAAGTCGCCGAGCGATGCAGAAAGATCATTTTGGTTTCGAAGGTTGCAATCGCAGGCGGTATCGCATTGCTGATCGCCATGGTGGTCGGCCTGTTCGGGCTTAATCAAGTCGCTGCCATTGGATCGATAGCCCAGGTATTGGGCGGAATCGTATCGCTCGGATCGAATGTCAGTACGTTGCAACAGACGTCGGCCGCCATCAGCGCCGCGGAGTTGGCCCGTTCTGAGCTGATCGACAGGATCGATCTCAAACTGATCGGTGAGAGCACACCAAGCTGACTTGTGCGACCGCACGAGATGGGTCGGCAGGCCGTGCTGTGGGGGACGCAGAATTCGTGCTGAGAAACGTTAGCTCTTCTGCGTATAGAGCAGCGGCACCGCGGAATCCACGACCACCTCGACCAGGCTCGTGCCGTCATGCGAAAGCCCGAGTTTCAGCGCAGCCGGAAGCTCCGCGGCTTTCGTCACGCGCACCGCGTGGCAGCCCATGCCTTCGGCGATCCTGACGAAATCGATATCGGGCAATTCAAGCCCCGGCACGTTGCGCACCTGCATCACCTGGCTGAACGAGCGCATCGCGCCGTAGCCTGAATTGTTGATCACCACCACAGTCATCGGCAGCTTGCGCTGCGCCGCGGTCCATAGTGCCTGGATCGAATACATCGCCGAGCCGTCGCCGATCAGGCAGACGACGCGACAATTGGTGCGGCCGAGCGCCATGCCGACCGCGGCCGGCAGGCTGTAGCCGAGGCCGCCGCTCGCCATGGTGTAGAAACTGTCCTGCCCGCGCATCGGCATGAACTTCTGCATCGCTAGGCGATGCGACGGAGCCTCTTCCACCAGCACGTCATTCGGTCCCATCGTGGCGACAAGCGAATGCATCAGGTACTCGGCGGCAATCGGATCGCTCGCCGCGGGCACGGGCGGCAGCGTGCGGCCCGTGGGCACGGCGCGCCCGGTCTCGGGCAACAGTTCGAGCAGCATCGCGAGCGACGGCTTCACCGTGCCGATGATGCTGTTGCCGGCCGGCGTGAACGAAGCCGCGTTTGCATCGTCGGTGATCTGGAACAGCGTGGTCGCGCCATCGAAGATCGCGGCGTGGCCCTCGACATGGAAGGTGAACACCGGCGCGCCGATCACGACCACGAGGTCGTGCCCGCGCAGCGCCTCCGACAACTGACCGGGGGAAGCGTGCAGGAAGCCGGCGAATTGCGGATGCCGCTCAGGGAACGAGCAGCGCGCCGAGAACGGGCTCGCCCATACCAGGGCCTTCGTCTTCTCCGCGACCTCAACCATGAGATCGACGGCCTGCGCGCGGTCGACGGCGGGGCCGACCACGAGGGCAGGGCGCTTGCTCTCGGCGAGCGCCGCGACCAGCGCTTTCATCGCCGCCAGATCGGGCCCGATCTCGCGGCTGATCTGGCGCGCCTCGACCGGCTGCGTCGGCCGGTTCCAGTCGTCGACCGGCACCGAGACAAAAGTCGGCCCGCAGGGCGGCTGCATCGCGATGTAGTAGGCGCGCGCGATCGCGCCGGGCACGTCCTCGGGCCGCGCCGGCTCGACCGCCCATTTCACATAAGGCTGCGGGAATTCGGTGGCGCGCTCGGCATAGAGGAACGGCTGCAGCGGCAGGATCGAGCGCGCCTGCTGGCCGGCTGTGATCACCAGCGGCGTCTGGTTGCGGTAGGCGTTGAAGACATTGCCGAGCGCGTGCCCGACGCCGGCTGCCGAATGCAGATTGACGAAGCCGGCGTTGCGCGTCGCCTGGGCATAGCCGTCAGCCATGCCGACGACGGAGGATTCCTGCAGTCCCAGCACATAGTCGATGTCGTCGGGCCAGTCGCTCAGGAACGGCAATTCGGTCGAGCCGGGATTGCCGAACACCTTCCTGATCCCAAAGGCACGCAGCAGTCCGAACGTTGCGTCCTTGACCGTGACAGATTTGCTGTTCGTGGCGGCTGGCTTGCGGGACGACATCAGGCGATTCTCCCATCAGTAAATGCTCCGTCTGGCGCGGAGCTGTGTCCGATACTCCGTCATTCCGGGATGGTGCGCTAGCACCAGACCCGGAATCTCGAGATTCCGGGTTCGCGTCTTTGACGCGCCCCGGAATGACGCGCTAGCGCGTCACCACGTTGCCGTGCCCTTCATCGTCGGCTGCCCTTGTGAATTCGCCGTCCACAGGTCGAGGCCTTCGCCGTTCTCATTGGCATTGACCGAAAACTCGCTGCCTTCGAACAGCGGCTGCACGCCGCGATAGACGAACTTCTTCGGCGGCTTTCCGCCATGAAGCTTTGCCGCCAGCTCGATGATGAACGCGGCCTGCAGCGGCCCGTGGAAGATCAGGCCCGGATAGCCTTCCACCTTGGTGACGTAGTCGCGATCGTAATGGATGCGGTGGCCGTTGAAGGTCAGCGCCGAATAGCGGAACAGGAGCACCGGATCGGCCATGTGGCTCTCGCGGTGCTTTGCGACCGGCGGCGGAGGCGGCGCCTTCGCGGGCGCAGCCGCTTGTGTGCTCGTCATCTCGCGATAGACGATGTCCTGCCGCTCGCGGATCGCGAGCCCACGCGGCGTCGTCACGTCGTGTTGGACCGAGACGAAGCACAGCGTGCCGGTCGAGCCGCTCTTCAAGCTCACGTCGGAGATGCGCGAGGTGCGCTTCGGCTCGTCGCCGACCCGCAGCGTGTCGAGGAATTCGATCTCGCCGCCGGCCCACATCCGGCGCGGCAGCGGCACCGGCGGCAGGAAGCCGCCGCGGGTCGGGTGGCCGTCGGGGCCGAGCTGCGACATCGGAAACACCGACTGCGCCAGGCACCAATGCACCGTGAACGGCGCGGCATCGCCCGCTTTCGGCTCGCCGATTTCCTGGAACAGCGTCGCGCGCAGGCCCTTCACGAGCTGCGCGGTGACGATGTCGGAAGCCTCAGTGGTGCGGCCGATCCATTGCCTGAGATGATCGAGGTCGAGTTGTTCGCTCATGATGATTTGGCCCGGGCAGGAGAGGACTTTGCGGCGCTGGTCTGCTCGCCGATCGCCGGCACCGCGCCGTAATGGCGCGGTTCGCCGACGACAATCGCAGCCGGTGCCGGATAGGCGACGCGGCCGTTCGGCGTGTCGACCTCGATCCGGCGCAGATGCGGATGGTGCGCGAGATCGGCCATGGTGTTGACCTCGGCGAAGGCGATGTCGGCGTCAGCCAATTTCTGCAACAACTCGTCGCGCGTCAGTGTCGCGAAGGCATCGCCGACGGTCTTGTCGGTCTGCGCACGGTTGCGCACCCGCTCGACCATGTTGGCGAAGCGCGGATCATTTGCCAGCTCCGGCTGGCCCAGCACCTCGGCGCACAGCTTCTTCCATTCCCGCTCGCTCTGGATCGAGATCAGGATCTCCTTGCCATCCCTGGAGCGGAAAACGCCGTAGGGCGCGATCGAGGGATGGGCGAGGCCCATGCGCTTCGGCGGCTTGCCGTCTTCGGCATTGAGCAGCGGCACTGTCAGCCAGTCCGCCATCACGTCGAACATGGAGATGCGGATGTCGGCGCCCTTGCCGGTGCGTCCGCGCGCGATCAGCGCTTCCAGGATCGCTGCATGCGCGGTCGCGCCGGTCGCGACGTCCACGATCGACATGCCAACGCGCGAGGCGCCCTCCGGCCCGCCGGTGATCGAGGCCAATCCACTTTCGGCCTGGATCAGGAGATCATAGGCTTTGCGATCGGCGTACGGCCCTTCGTCGCCATAACCGGTGATCGTGCAGCAGATCAGCTTCGGATAATCCTTGCGCAGCCGCTCGAGCGAGAAGCCGAGCTTGTCCATCGAGCCCGGCTTCAAATTCTGTAATAGCACGTCAGCGCCCGCGATCAGCTCTTCCAGCGCTCTGCGGCCTTCCCTGGTCGCAAGATCGACCACGGCCGAATCCTTGCCGCGGTTGAGCCAGACGAAATAGCTGCTCTGGCCCTTGGCTGCGGCGTCATAGCCGCGGGCGAAATCGCCCTCGGGGCGTTCGATCTTGATCACATGCGCGCCGGCATCGGCCAGACGCGACGAGCAGAACGGCGCGGCAACCGCCTGTTCGACGGCGATGACGGTCAGTCCCTCGAGCGGCAGCATGCGTCTCACCTCAGTAGGAGCGGGGCATGCCGAGCACGTGCTCGGCGACGAAGGACAGGATCAGGTTGGTCGAGATCGGCGCCACCTGGTACAGCCGCGTCTCGCGGAACTTGCGCTCGACGTCATATTCCTCTGCAAAGCCGAAGCCGCCATGTGTCTGCACGCAGGCATTCGCCGCTTCCCAGGACGCATCCGCCGCCAGCATCTTGGCCATGTTGGCTTCCGCGCCGCAATCGAGCCCGGCCTCGTATTTGCGGGTGGCTTCCTTCACCATCAACTCAGCCGCGCGCATCGAGGCGTAGGCCTTCGCGATCGGGAACTGGATGCCCTGGTTCTGGCCGATCGGTCGGCCGAACACGGCGCGTTCCTTGGCGTAGTTCGTCGCCTTGGCGATAAACCATTTGGCATCGCCGATGCATTCGGCCGCGATCAGGATGCGCTCGGCATTCATGCCGGAGAGGATGTAGCGAAAACCCTTGCCTTCGTCGCCGATCAGGTTTTCCGCCGGCACCCGCATGTCCGTGAAGAACACTTCCGTCGTCGCATGGTTCATCATGGTTCTGATCGGGCGGATCTCCAGCCCCTTGCCCTTGACCTCGCGCATGTCGACGATGAACACCGACAGCCCGTCGGTGCGCTTCTTCGCCTGCTCCTTCGGCGTGGTGCGCGCGAGCAGGATCATCAGGTCGGAATGCTCGGCGCGGCTGGTCCAGATCTTCTGGCCGTTGACCACGTAGTGGTCGCCATCCTTGCGCGCAAACGTCTTCAGCGACGACGTATCGGTGCCGCTGGTCGGCTCGGTCACGCCAAAGGCCTGCAGGCGCAATTCGCCGCTCGCGACCTTCGGCAGATACTTCGCCTTCTGCTCGGCATTGCCGTGCCGCAACACCGTGCCCATTGTGTACATCTGCGCGTGGCAGCCGCCGCCATTGCACCCCGCGCGCTGGATCTCCTCCAGGATCGCCGCTGCCGCCGAAAGCTTGAGCCCCGCGCCGCCGTATTCTTCGGGGATCAAGACCGAGAGGTAGCCGGCCTCGGTCAGCGCATCGACGAATTCCTTCGGATAGGCCATCTGTCGATCGAGCTTGCGCCAGTATTCGCCGGGAAACTGCGCGCAGAGTTTTGCCACCGCGTCGCGGATGTCGGAATAGTCGTCATGCTGTTCTTGTGCGGTCATCGGAAATCACCGGCGCGTTCGTTTAAGGGATGGCGGATGTGAAAGGCTCGGCGGACCATTGTGGCGCCGGCGTAAACTCCCTATGCTCTTTTGTTATAGCGTATGAAGTAGCATTCCAAGATTGGCAAGCATGGATTTCCGCCAGCTTAGGACGTTTACCTGCGTCGCGGAACTCGGGAGCCTGAGCAAGGCCTCCGACACGCTGCGCATAGCTCAGCCGGCGCTGAGCCGGCAGATCAAGCTGCTCGAGCACGAGCTGCGCACTGAGCTGTTCACGCGGAACGGCCGCGGCATGGTGCTGACCGATGCCGGGCGCCTTTTGCTCGCGCGCACCTCCGGCATCGTCCGCCAGGTCGATCAGATCCGTGACGACATCCAGTCCGCGCAAGGCCCGCCATCGGGCCGCGTGGTGCTCGGCCTGGTGCCGACGGTGAGTTGCGTGCTCTCGGCACGCTTCGCCCGCCGCTGCGTGGAGAAATTCCCTGATATCTCGCTGCGGATCGTCGAGAGCTATAGCGGCCACCTGATCGAATGGCTGCACCGCGGCGAGATGGATATCTCGATCATCTACGGCCGCACCGCGGACCTGCATCTTGCGGCGCAGCCGCTCGGCCGCGACCAGATTATCGCGGTCGGCCCTCGCGGCTGCGGCCTGTCGCGCAAGAAGCAGGTCGAGATCGGCTGGCTCTTGCGCCAGCGCCTGGTGCTGCCCAGTCACTCGCATGGGCTCCGCGCGCTGATCGAGCACGCCGCGGCGTTGAAGAAGATCAAGCTCGACGTCCAGCTCGAGGCGGATTCCTTCCGCGTGCTCACCAGCCTGGTCGAGGAGGGGCTTGGCTTTGCGCTGCTCCCGCCCTCGTCGGTGCGGAGCGAAGTCGCCGACGGCCGGCTGGAAACCGCGGCGATCGCAAAGCCGCTGTCGCGCGAGCTGATCATTGCCTCTCCGATCGATCGTCCCACCTCGATCGCGACCACCGCCGTCACCGCGCTGCTGCGCGAGGAGGTCGCCGCCTGCCGCAAGGAAGGCCTCTGGGACATCAAGCTGGCGTAACGCCATTGCGGCGCGCGCCAACAGAGGGAGATTTAGGACAAGCGCGCGCGGCCTTCCCTTCGCATCTGGTGCAGGCTGTCATGCCGGGTTTTTATATCTCCGTCATTGCGAGCGAAGCGAAGCAATCCATCTCGCCACTTGTGGAAGCATGGATTGCTTCGTCGCTTCGCTCCTCGCAATGACGATCACCCCGGAATCCGCACCGGCAGGGTCTCATATCCCTTGATGAAGCTGGAATAGATCCGCCTGACATCGCCGACCACCTCGATGCGGTCGAATCGCTTCAGCATCTCCTGCCAGACGATCTTCAATTGCAGTTCGGCGAGCCGCATGCCGACGCAGCGGTGGATGCCGAAGCCGAACGACAGATGCGTACGCGGCCGCGGACGGTCGATGATGAACTCGTTGGGGCGGTCGATCACCTCTTCGTCGCGATTGCCCGAGACGTACCACATCACGACGCGATCGCCCTTCTTGATCGTCTTGCCGCCGAGCTCGGTATCTTCAAGAGCGGTGCGCCGCATATGGGCGAGCGGCGTCTGCCAGCGGATCACTTCCGGCACCATGGAATCGATCAATTCAGGGTTTGCCCGGAGTTTCTCGTACTGCTCCGGATTCTCGTTCAGCGCCAGCACCGAGCCGGTCATGGTGTTGCGCGTGGTGTCGTTGCCGCCGACGATGAGCAGGATGAGATTGCCCATGAGGTTGTCGGGGTCCATGTGCCGAGTCGCATCGCTATGCGCCATCATCGACAGCAGATCGTTGCGCGGCGCCGCGTTGACGCGCTCGTTCCAGAGTTTTGCGAAATAGGCGTAGCATTCGTCCATCTCTTTGCGCCGCTGCTCCGGCGAGTCGACGATGCCGCTCTTGGGCAGCGCGGTGGCAACGTCGGACCAGCGTGTCAGCTTGCGCCGCTCTTCCCAGGGGAAGTCGAACAGCGTCGCCAGCATCTGCGTGGTCAGTTCGATCGAGACGCGGTCGACGAAGTTGAAGGTCTCGTTGCGCGGCAGGCCGTCCAGCACCTTTTGCGACCGCTCGCGGATCAGCTTGGCAAGCTCGTCCAGATGCGTCGGCGTGAACATCGGCGACACCGTCTTGCGCTGCGCCGAGTGCTTCGGCTGGTCCATCGCGATGAAGCTTGGCCAGTCATAGCCGACCGGCATGTCGCGGATGCCGATGCCGCCCAGGCTCGCATCGGAGGAGAAGATGCCGTGGCTGGTGTCGACATGCATGATGTCGTTGTATTTGGTCACCGACCAATAGGGCTCGATCGGCGCGTTGGTGCAGTAATGCACCGGCTCTTCCTTGCGCAGCCGCTCGAACCACGGCTGCCACGTGTCGTTCTGGAACAGCCTTGGCGCGCCGGGGTGGAAATTCTTCAGCGGCGTCGAATAGGCCTCCTCGCGCGCCAGGCGCATCAGCTCGTTCTTGTCGACCCTGACTGAAGTCTGCACGTTCATTGTCTCAACTCCCAAAAGCGCTAGCTCGCGATGCGGACCGGCAGCGTCTCATATCCCTTGATGAAGCTCGAATACACGCGCTTCGGCTCCTCCACCACCTCGATCGTGTCGAAGCGCTTCAGGATCTCTTCCCAGATGATCTTCAACTGCAATTCGGCAAGTCTGAGGCCGACGCAGCGATGGATGCCGAAGCCAAACGAAATGTGAGTGCGGGGACGGGCGCGATCAATGATGAACTCATAGGGACGCTCGATCACTTCTTCGTCGCGGTTGCCCGAGACGTACCACATCACGACCTTGTCACCCTTCCGGATCTGCTTGCCATGGAACTCGATGTCGGCAAGCGCGGTGCGCCGCATATGCGCCAGCGGAGTCTGCCAGCGGATCACCTCCGGCACGAAACTGTCGATCAGATCAGGATTTTGCTTCAGCTTGCGATACTGGTCCGGATTCTGGTTCAGCGCATAGATGCTGCCGGAGAGCGTGTTGCGCGTGGTGTCGTTGCCGCCGACGATCAAGAGGATCAGATTGCCGAGGAAGTTCTTTGGGTCCATGTCGCGGGTCGCCGGGCTGTGCGCCATCATCGAGAGCAGGTCGCTCTTCGGCGGCTGGTCGATCCGTTCCTTCCACAGCCGCGAGAAATAGCTGGCGCATTCCATCAGCTCGGCCTGCCGCTCGTCCTCGGTCGCGACCAGCCCGCCGGCGCCCGGGAGCGTGGTGGCGACGTCGGACCAGCGCGTCAGCTTGCGGCGGTCCTCCCAGGGGAAATCGAACAGCACGGCCAGCATCTGGGTGGTCAATTCGATCGAGACCTTGTCGACCCAGTCGAACACGTCGCCGCGCGGCAGATTGTCGAGGCATTCGGTCGAGCGCTTGCGGATGTTGATCGCGAGCTCGTCGAGATGGGTCGGCGTGAACATCGGCGCCACGGTCCGCCGTTGCGCCGAGTGCCGCGGCTGGTCCATCGCGATGAAGCTCTCGCGGCGCAAATCGGGGGCAATGTCGCGGATGGTGATGCCGCCGAGCGAGGCGGCTGAGGAGAACACCGAATGGTTGGTCTCGATCTCCATGATGTCGTTATATTTGGTCACCGACCAATAGGGCCCGAACAGGCTGTCCTGGCAGTAGTGCACCGGCTCCTCCCGGCGCAGCCGGTCGAAATACGGCCAGAACGAATCGGTGCGGAACAATTCGGGGGCGCTGGGGTCGAATTGATCCAGCGGGATCGCATAGGCCCGCTCGCGGGCGGCCTCCTGGGTTTCGTTCTTGAGGCGATCGACCGTCCCGTGCATGGCGTATCTCCTTGGATCGTCCCGGTCCGGTTGTTCCGCCGGGCGCATTTTTGGCGGATTACAACCCGTCACGCCGCGCAGGGCAAGGGCGAGTTTGGCACATTTGGCCGCATCGGATTCGACCTCTCCCCGTAAGAACGGGGAGAGGGAGAAGGTGACAAGCTCTTCGGCAGCGAATAAGCCTAGGGCAACAAGCCATTCTGGAGGCCGCCCGCCATGATTCCCAACGCGCAACGGATGTTCAATTTCGACCTGGGCGAGACCGCGGATGCGATCCGCGAGACCGTGCACGATTTCGCGAGCAACGAGATCGCCCCACGCGCGGCCGAGATCGACCGCACCAACCAGTTCCCGCGCGACCTCTGGCCGAAGATCGGCGCGCTCGGGCTGCACGGCGTCACCGTCGAGGAGGAGTATGGCGGCTCCGGCCTCGGCTATCTCGAGCACTGCATCGCGCTGGAGGAGATCTCGCGCGCGTCCGCTTCCGTCGGCCTGTCCTACGGCGCCCATTCCAACCTCTGCGTCAACCAGATCCGCCGCAACGGCAACGAGGCGCAGAAGCGGAAATATCTGCCCAAGCTGATCTCGGGCGAGCATGTCGGCTCGCTCGCGATGTCGGAGCCGAGTGCCGGAAGCGATGTGGTCTCGATGAAGACCCGCGCCGAGAAGAAGGGCGACCGCTTTGTGCTCAACGGCAACAAGATGTGGATCACCAATGGCCCGGTCGCCGACACGCTGGTGGTCTATGCCAAGACCGATCCGAGCGGCGGCCCGCGCGGCATCACCGCCTTCATCATCGAGAAGGGCATGAAGGGCTTCTCCACCGCGCAGAAGCTCGACAAGCTCGGCATGCGCGGCTCCGACACCTGCGAGCTGGTGTTCGAGGATTGCGAGGTGCCGGAGGAGAATGTGCTCAGCGAGGTCGGCCGCGGGGTGAGCGTGCTGATGAGCGGCCTCGACTATGAGCGCGCGGTGCTGGCGGCGGGCCCGATCGGCATCATGCAGGCCTGCATGGACGTGGTGATGCCCTATGTGCACGAACGCAAGCAGTTCGGCCAGCCGATCGGCACCTTCCAGCTCGTGCAGGGCAAGGTCGCCGACATCTACACCACGATGAATGCCTCGCGCGCCTATGTCTATGCGGTGGCGAAAGCCTGCGACCGCGGCGAGACCACGCGTGAGGACGCCGCCGGCGCGATCCTCTACGCCGCCGAGAAGGCGACGCAATGCGCGCTCGACGCCATCCAGCTCCTCGGCGGCAATGGCTACATCAACGACTATCCGACCGGCCGCCTGCTGCGCGACGCCAAGCTCTACGAAATCGGCGCCGGCACCAGCGAAATCCGCCGCATGCTGATCGGCCGCGAACTGTTCGAAAAGACCGCGTAGCAGGCACTCTTTCCCCTCGTCATTCCGGGGCGCGCCTCTTGGCGCGAACCCGGAATCCATTTCGCCATTTGTGTAGACGGAGAAATGGATTCCGGGTTCGACGCTTCGCGTCGCCCCGGAATGACAGGGTAGTGTGTGGCGAAATGGATTCTCTGATGTGCAATTGCACATCATAGCTCGTCCTTCGGACGCCCCGGAGTGACAGGCACGGGATACCTCTGTCATCTGCGCGGCAGCTAATTCGCTTTGCACTCGACTCCTGCGCGAAAATCTGGATCACACTTCCTTTGATAAATTTGTGGTTCTGTACGCGCCGCAGAGACCCCCCGCCTGGAGTTGATCCCCGTGCACGACATGAGCTGGACCCCGATTGGGCCGCCGCAGCCGCCGCCCCTGCCTGTCCCGCCGCCGATACCGGTGGCCTTCACGGGCAGTCGCCGCGAATTCTTCGACCTGGTCAAGCGCGGCGCCGGACTCGAATTCGTCACGCTCGGCTTCTACCGGTTCTGGCTGGCGACCGACATGCGCCGTCATCTCTGGTCCAACACCGAGATCGACGGCGATGCCGCCGAATATACCGGCCGCGGCAAGGAGCTCCTGATCGGCTTCCTGGTCGCGCTCGCGATCCTGGTGCCGGTTTACCTCGCTTATTTCCTGGTCGGCCTCGAGGCCGAGCGCGCCCAGGCTTTCTCCAGCATTCCGCTGGTGGCGTTCTTCTATCTGTTCGGACAGTTCGCGATCTTTCGTGCGCGCCGCTACCGCCTGACGCGGACGGTGTGGCGCGGTGTGCGCTTTTGGATGAGCGGCTCCGGCTGGGCCTATGCCGGCCTGGCCGCGCTCTGGGGACTCCTGGTCGTCATCTCCCTCGGCCTGTTGCTGCCGTGGCGCGCAGCGGCTCTCGAGCGCTACAAGATGCGCCATTCCTATTATGGCGACCTGCAGGGCAGTTTCGAGGGGCGCGGCTGGGAATTCTTCAAGCGCGGCTGGTGGCTCTGGCTGCTGGTGCCGGTGGCAGTCTACATGGTGCCGGTCGCGCCCTTCATCTATGGCGCCTACAAAGCGGTCGAATGGCAATGGTGGCTGTCCGGTATCCGCTTCGGTGGCGTGCGGCTGGAATCGACCTTGAAGCGCAGCGCCCTGATCGGGCTCTATTGGAAAGTGATCGGCTGGATCGTCGTGCTCGGCCTCGTCTTCGCGGCTTGGCTCGCGCTGTCGGCGGTGCTGGTCGCCAGCATGAGCGCAACGCCGCTCAAGGAATTCTTCGCGAGCCAGGAATTTACCGGGAGCATTCCGTTCCTGGTGTTCCTCGGCCTTGGCTATCTCCTGTTCGCGCTGGCCATCAATGTCGTGATTCGTGTCTATCTGATGCGCGATCTCTGGGTGAAGGTGCTGGGGTCGACGATCGTTCATGGGATCGAGGCGACGGCCAATGTCTCGGCCCGAGGTGAGCTCGCCAACGCGCTCGGCGAGGGCTTCGCCGACGGTCTCGACGTCGGGGGCTTTTGACCCATGAGCGGGGCGATCGACAGTGGACTGAGCGGCGCCTTCTATTTCGACGGCACGTCGAGCAAGCGGCATGCGGTCACGCTGCGTTTCGCCGAGGCGCTCGAGATCGAGGAGGACGGACAGCGGCTCGCCGCCTGGCCCTATGCCGATATCCGCCGCGCCGACGGTCCATCCGGCAAGCTGCGGCTTTCCTGCGTGTCGGCGCCCGCGCTGGCGCGGCTCGAAATCCGCGACGCCGCGCTCGCGGCCGAACTCGTCGCGCGCTGCGAAAAGCTTGACGAGCATGCGCTCGGCGGCCGCGGTGTTGCGACCATCGTCGGCTGGTCGCTGGCGGCGACCGTGTCGATCATCCTGGTCGTGCTGTTCGGCGTGCCGCTTGCCGCCGACCGGCTGGCGACGCTGGTGCCGGCTTCGTTCGAGCGGCGGCTCGGCGAAGTCGCCGACAGCCAGGTGAAGATCGTGTTCGACGGCAAGCCATGCGACAACCCGGCCGGCCAGCGCGCGTTTGAAAAACTCGTCAACACGCTGCGCGAATCCGCCGGCATGGATACTTCGGTGCAATCGGGCGTATTCTCGACTTCGATCCCGAACGCCTTCGCGCTGCCGGGCGGCAGGGTCTATGTCCTGGATGGGCTGCTCGCGAAAGCCGAGAATGTCGACGAACTCGCGGGCATCCTCGCCCACGAGCTCGGCCATCTCCGGCATCGCGACGGCCTGCGTGGCATGATCCACAATGGCGGCACCTCGTTCCTGATCGGCCTGTTGTTTGGCGACATCACCGGCTCCGGCGCCGTGATCTTCGCTTCGCGGACGCTGGTGAACGCATCGCATTCTCGCGAAGCTGAACAGAACGCCGACAGCTTCGCGATCGAGACCATGCATCGGCTCGGCCGGCCGACCAAGCCGATGGGCGAATTGATGTTCCGCATCACCGGCAAGGAAGGCGACAAGGCCCTGTCGCTGATCGCAAGCCACCCCATGACCGAAGACCGCCTCGCCCGCATGACCCGCGAAAACCGCCCCGCCAGCGGCCCGCCCTTGTTGACCGCAGAAGAGTGGCGCTCCCTGAAGTCGATCTGCAGCGCCGGCACCAGGCTGTAGACGGCGTTCGCCAACCACGACCACCGCCGTCATTGCGAGCGGAGCGAAGCAATCCACGCGTGGCGCTATGGACTGCTTCGCTTCGCTCGCAATGACGATGTGGCGACTTTCGGTGCGACAAATCAACCCGACGGGCAAATCACTAAAAGTCTGTCCAGCCCTCGCACGAAAAACATTCCGCTTTCGCCGTCGGGCAAATCAGCACTATGACTCCGCGCGTCTCACCCGAATGAGGGGCGGATCGCGATCGTCACGAACGTTGCGGTGAGATGCGGTGGAC
>NZ_JAQMIL010000082.1:0-46910 GCF_029990105.1 Bradyrhizobium sp. Arg237L
GTTCGTGACGATCGCGAGCCGCCCCTCATTCGCGTGAGACGCGCGGAGTTAAATCACTGATTTGCCCGACGGCGAAAGCGGATTATTTTTTACGGGAGGGGTGGACAGACTTTTCGCTGATTTGCCCGTCGGGCAGTTTTTGCATAGCTCGCGTCTCAACACACGCCGTCATTCCCGGACGATGCGCCGCCTCGGGGCGCAGCTCCCGCGATTGTCAATTTCCGGACAAGGTCCGGGCTCTCGCTGGCCGCGCCTGCATCGACCGCGGCTTTCACAGTGCCAACGTCGCCTTGCACGATAATAGATATCGGTCCACCTCTGGGTTGTTGCCGAGCGACGAGCTTGACGTTAGCCGCCTTGGCCACGGCGGGCCCCTCCCAACAAAACTGCGAACTCATGCGTCCGTGCTTGAGATTCCTTTGTTTTCCAGACTACCGGCGAAAGTCGACAGCACCCGACTTCGGTTTCACGCTGCACCGCAAACCCTTTCGGCGCGCTGACGACAACTCCCCCCTGGTCGCGCGGAGATGATATAATGTTCGATATCAGGAGCCGCCGAAGCTCCGAGACCAAGGATTTCGCTTACGCAATCAACTGCGATCAAGACGACGGCGCACGAGGAGATGCACTCCGAAATCAGGCAGACGATCGTGACTGCGGTCAGCCGACGCGGGAAATGGAGGACGTTATGGCGTGGCGTGACGACAAGGCCCGAGCAACCCTGATCCACGAGGCCGGTGGGAGCGTGCAGCCGGGCAAGACGCCCCGGGCCTTTGCCGAGCTTCTGTTTGGCCACAGTAACATCGAGGACCTCGCCAATTACGACGCCGCGTCCCTGGCCTTTCTGGCGGAACAAGCCTGGGAACATGTGCAGCGGCGGACAGCTGATAGCGCCGACATCCGCGTCATCAATCCGATGATGCCCGACGGGCGCGAGATTTCCGTGCTCGAAGTTCTCAACGACAACATGCCCTTCCTGTTCGATTCCACCATGGCGGAGCTCGCCGAGCAGGGCATCGAGGTCACGCTGGTCGCCCACCCGATCATTGCCGTGGAGCGCAACGAGCAGGGCAAGCTGCTGCATTTCTACGGCGAGGCGCTCCCCGAGGGGATAACGGGCGAGCGCGAAAGCCTGATTCACTTCCACATCGCACGCCTGGACGCCGAGGCCGACCGCCAGAAGCTGATCGACGGCCTCTCCAAGACGCTGAGCGACGTGCGCGCCTGCGTCACCGACTGGCGAGCCATGCGCGCCCGCGTGGAGCAGGCGATCAAGACCTTCAGCTCCAATCCGCCGCCGATGCCGATCGACGAGGTCGCCGAAGCCACCCAATTCCTGCAATGGCTGTGCGCCGACAATTTCACTTTTCTCGGCCTCCGAGAATACCGCTTCGCACCAGACAGCGATGCGCCGGACGACATCACCACCGGCGAAGGCCTCGGCATCCTGCGCGATCCCGATGTGAAGGTGCTGCGCCGCGGCGCCGAAATGGTGGTGATGACGTCGGAGATCCGCGCGTTCATGCGAGAGCCTACCCTGCTCATCGTCATCAAGGCCAATGTGAGCAGCCGCGTCCATCGCCGCGTCCGGATGGACTATGTGGGCATCAAGCTCTTTACGCCCGACGGCCGGCTTGAGGGCGAATTGCGCCTCGTCGGCCTGTTCACCTCGGCCGCCTATACCCGCTCGGTGCGGCAGATCCCCTATGTCCGCCACAAGGCGGCGCAGGTGCTCGAGCGCGCCGGCTTCGAGCCGGACAGCCATTCGGGCAAGGCGCTCCTGCATATCCTTGAAGAATATCCGCGCGACGAGCTCGTCCAGGTCGACGTCGAGACTCTCTACAATTTCGTCATGGAGATCCTGATGCTTTATGAGCGCCCCCGCGTGCGGGCGCTGGCGCGCGCCGACAAATTCGACCGTTTCGTCTCCATCCTCGCCTTCATTCCGCGTGACAAATATGACACCGACGTCCGCACACGCGTCGCAGGCTTCCTGGCGCAGGTCTATAAGGGGCAACTGGCGGCCTCCTACGCAGCCTTCCCTGAGGGGTCGCTCGCCCGCGTCCACTACATCATCGGGCGGTATGAAGGCGACACGCCTGTCATCGAGCGCGCCACGCTTGAAGCCGGAATCAGCGCCATCGCCGCAACATGGGCTGACAAGCTGAAAGCCGCGCTTGCGACCACCGCTGACGGCATGCGGGCCCGCCTGATCGCCAACCGTTATGCACGAGCCTTTACCGGCGGCTATACCGAGGTCTTCGACACCTCACAAGCGATTGCTGATATCGCCATCATCGAAAAGCTCACTGCCGCTCGTTCCGTGGCGCTTTCGGTTCACCGCATCGACGGCGACGATCCGACGCGTTTCGGCCTCAAGGTCTTTTCGCGCGGCGCGCCCCTGTCGCTGTCCTATCGGGTGCCGGTGATCGAAAATCACGGCCTGCGCGTCGTCAACGAGCGCACCTATGAGATCAGGCCGAGCGCCACGCCCGCACCCGCGCCGGTTTGGCTGCACGACATGACGATCGAGGCCAATGACGGCAAGCCGATCGTCATCACCGCGGAATTCGCCCGTCGCCTGGAAGCCTCGATCATGGCGGTGGTGGGCGATCGCGCCGAATCCGACGGATACAACGCGCTGATCCTGCGCACGGTCCTGAGCTGGCGCGAAGTTTCGGCCATCCGCGCCCTCTCCCGCTACCTGCATCAGATCCGCGCGCCGTTCAGCCAGGACTACATGTCGGAGACTCTGCGCAAGAACACCGCGATCACCACCAGCATCGTCGCTCTGTTCCAGGCTCGTTTCGACCCGCGCCTCACCGCCACCGACGCCGAGCGCTCGGCGCGCGAGACGGCCCTCCTCGCCGAGATCGAAGAGCAGCTCAAATCCGTCGCCTCATTGGATGAAGACCGCATTCTGCGCCGTTTCACCAATCTGGTGCAGGCCGCCATCCGCACCAATCTATGGCAGCTCGGTCCGGACGGGCATCCGCGGCCGGTGATCTCCGTCAAATTCGACGCGCGCAAGATTGAGGAGCTGCCTGCACCTCAGCCGCTCTACGAGATCTTCGTCTATTCGCCGCGCGTCGAAGGCATTCATCTGCGCTTTGGCAAGGTCGCGCGCGGCGGCCTGCGCTGGTCCGACCGGCCGCAGGATTTCCGCACCGAGATCCTCGGCCTGGTCAAGGCGCAGCAGGTCAAGAACGCCGTCATCGTGCCGGTCGGCGCCAAGGGCGGCTTCGTGCCCAAACGCCTGCCACCGCCTTCCAATCGCGAGGCCTGGATGGCGGAAGGCACCGAAGCCTACCGCATCTTCGTGCGCTCGCTGCTCGAACTCACGGACAATCTCGACGGCGACACGATCGTGCCGCCCGAAGACACCGTGCGGCACGATGGCGACGACCCCTATCTCGTTGTCGCAGCCGACAAGGGCACCGCGACCTTTTCCGACATCGCCAACGCGATCTCGACCGAGAAGGGACATTGGCTTGGCGATGCTTTCGCCTCCGGCGGCAGCCAGGGCTATGATCACAAGAAAATGGGCATCACGGCACGCGGCGCGTGGGAAGCGGTCAAGCGCCATTTCCGCGAACTCGGCACTGATATCCAGACCATGCCCTTCACCGCTGTCGGCGTGGGCGACATGTCCGGGGACGTCTTCGGCAATGGCATGCTGCTCTCGCCGGCGACCAGGCTCGTTGCGGCTTTCGATCACCGCGATATTTTCATCGACCCCTCACCCGATCTCGCCTCCAGCCACGCCGAGCGCCAACGCCTGTTCGACCTGCCGCGGTCGAGTTGGCAGGACTACGACAAGTCAAAGATCTCGCCGGGCGGCGGGGTATTCTCGCGTTCGCTCAAGGCAATCCCGCTGGCGCCGGAAGTGCGGACCCTGCTTGATCTCGACAAGCCGCAGGCTACCCCCTTCGAGGTGATGACGGCGATCCTCAAGGCACGCGTCGACCTTCTCTGGTTTGGCGGCATCGGCACCTATATCCGCGCGTCCGGAGAAAGCGATGATCAGGTCGGCGATCGCGCCAACGATCCGATCCGCGTCACCGGCGCTGATATCCGCGCGCGGGTGATCGGCGAAGGGGCCAATCTCGGCGTCACGCAGCGCGGCCGCATCGAAGCCGCACAGAAAGGCGTCAAGCTCAACACCGACGCCATCGACAATTCGGCCGGGGTCAACACCTCTGACGTCGAGGTCAATATCAAGATTGCACTGGCGCGCCCCGAACGCGAAGGGCGTCTCAGTTCGACCGACCGCAATATGCTGCTTGCCGCGATGACCGACGAGGTCGGAGCCCTGGTGCTGCGCAACAATTATCTGCAGACGCTGGCGCTTTCGCTGGCCGAACGCAAGGGCCTGGCCGAGACCGGATTCCTCACTCGGCTGATGCAATCGCTCGAGCAGCGCGGGCTCCTCAGCCGCGCCGTGGAATTCCTGCCGGACGATGCCGCGATCGCCGAACGCGCCCGGCGCGGCCAATCCTTGTCTCGGCCGGAACTTGCCGTGCTGCTGGCTTACGCCAAGCTGACACTTTACGACGATCTGCTCGTTACCAGCGTGCCTGATGATCCATATCTCGCCCGCGAACTATCCGAGTACTTCCCGCGCGAGGTGCAGGACAAATTCCCCACTGCGGTGGAACACCATCGCCTTCGCCGGGAGATTATCGCAACCAATCTCGCCAATGCGTTTGTCAATCGCGGCGGCCCGGCTTGTGTCGTGCGCCTGATCGACGAGACGGATGCCGATGTATCGACCATCGCCATGGCCTTCGTGGCGGTTGACGAGTGCTACGGCCTGAAGCAGCTCAATGACGCGATCGACGGACTGGACACCCGCATCGACGGGCAAGTGCAACTGGGCCTCTACGCGGCGATACAAGATCTGCTGCTCTCCCGCATGCTCTGGTACGTGCGCAATGTTGATTTCAAGGCAGGCCTGGACTCGGTCATCGCCCGCTTCGGCCCGAGCATCCGCGAAATCGCCGCCGGACTCGACAAGACCCTGCCTGAGGATGTGCAGGCCGGGCGCAGCAAGCGGCGACAGGACCTGATCGATGCCGGCGTCCCGGCCGACCTCGCAGGTGATCTTGCGGATCTCGACGCCCTGGTCTCGGCACCGGATATCGTAACCGTCGCGGAGCGCACCAGGCGGACCATCGGCGACGCCGCTACAACCTTCTTCGCCGCCGAGGCCAATTTCCGCCTCGATCGCCTCATCGCCGCCGCACGCAGCGTGTCGGCAAACGATAATTACGAACGTCTCGCCATTGATCGCGCCGTCGACCAGATCGCCGCCGCCGAAAGAAGACTGGCTGCGGACATGCTTGCAACCGGCCAATGCGGCCAGCAAGCCGCGGGCGACTGGCTCGCCGCTCATCCTGAAGCAACGCGCATCCGCCGCTCGGTCGAGGAGATCGCAGCCAGCGGCCTGACGCTCGCCAAGCTGACGGTAGCGGCAAACATGCTGGGCGATATGGTGAAGAGCTGAGCGGGCTCGGAAGATCGCCTCGAGGCTGCCGGCTCGCACCGGCATTCGTCAGGCCGTCGGGAAGCGAGATTCCAGGAGATCGACCTCCCTGACCAACTTGCGGGCGATCTCGTCCGAGAGCTGTCGGCTGCGCGCGATGCGATACAGTTCGGCCCGTTCGGCGCGAAGTCCGACGAGACGGAGGCGGCGTTCGATGTCGTCGATTTTCTGCGCAAGTTCGGCTTCCTGACCGACCTTGGAACGTCCGTCGATACGCTGGCGATACAGCGCCATGATGCGAACGCCGGCATCGGTATAGAGATCGGCGTCAACTTGCCCTTCACCCATGTCATGCTGGGCCTGCTCGATCGCGCGGATCGCGGCTTCCGCCGCAGCGATGCGCGCTCGATCTTCTTCGGCCTGATGCGATGGCTCGGGTGGAAGCTCCAGATCCTTGAGCAAGAACGGCAGCGTTATGGTGGCGGCAACCAAAGATACGATGATGACGCCGCCGGCGAGAAAGATCGCGAGATCGCGTGCCGGAAATGGCGAACCATCGTTCATTGTCAACGGCAGTGTCAGTACGCCTGCAAGGGTAATGGCACCGCGCACACCGGCAATCGAGGTCGCCGCGATCAGGCGCCAGCTTGGAACATACGGCTTCTCGCCCTTCAGATGCGCGCGAAACAGCGTAAATCGTAGTGACGTCCAGACCCAGACGAACCGCAATGCTGCCAGAGCGAGATTGATCGCAACCACATAGACGAGGAGCCAGACTGGCGCATGATGCCCCGTCTCTTGGACCACTCTCGCCGCACCATCGAAGAGCTGCGGGAGCTGTTCGCCAAGCAGGACGAAGATCACGCCGTTCGCGGTGAACTGCACCAGGTCCCAGACGGCACCGCGACGAATGCGGGTCGCAGGTAATGCCTGGCCGCTCTGCTCGGCGTAGCTCATGGTGATCCCGGCGGCGACGGCCGCAAGAATGCCGGAACAATGCACGTATTCGGCCAGGAGATAGGCGCCGAACGGAATCAGTAAACTGATCAGTATCTGCGAGCCCGTCTCTTCGCCAAAATGGCGCGAGACCCAATTCTTCGCGACGGTCACGGCCCATGTCACAACGACGCCGATGGCGATGCCACCGGTAGCAAGCCAAAGGAACGTTCCGAACGCGGCGAACGCCGAAAACGAACCGGTCAGAGCGGCAGCAACGGCGAACCGCATGCAGACCAGGCCCGATGCGTCGTTGAGCAATGATTCCCCCTCGAGGATGTGCATCAGCCGGCGAGGAATTGGTATGCGAGCGGCAATCGCAGAGACGGCGATCGGATCGGTGGGAGAGATGACCGCGGCGAGCGCGAAAGCGATCGCGAGAGGCATCGCCGGAATGATCCAATTGACGAAATATCCGACACCGACGACCGTGAATACGACGAGGCCGAACGCCAATTCCAGGATCGTCCCCTTGTCGCGAAACAGTCCTTCCTTGGGGATGCGCCAGCCGTCCAGAAACAGCAGTGGCGGCAGGAACAGCAGAAAGAAAATGTCCGGCTTCAATTGGACGCCGAGGTCGGCCACCGCAGCAATGAGCACGCCGATGACGATCTGAACGAGCGGCATGGGAAGCGATATCGGCGACATGCGGGCAACCCCGCCGCTGACGACCACAGCCAGCAGCAGAATCAATGCAACGGTAATGGTCTCCACGCTCTCTCTCGCTTGCGTAAAGTCTGGGGATTTGCTTTGCGGGCATCATAGCGACGCCACCCGAGTCATTCCACCATCCATCCCGCGCCCCACCTCCCCGCGGGGTCTGTACTCGCGTTCCAATTACAGGTATGGCAATGCACTGTCTCGGTCCTCAGGTTCTGGATGAACTTCCTGATGAACGATCGATCGGCGAAATATCGCGAGTTCTTCGCCAAATTCGTTGCTGGAAACGCAAACCCAGGAATCGCGAACGCATTTGCGCTCGTCCCACGCGAACGGTTCGCGGGGCCGGGTCCGTGGTCGATCCGTTGCGGCGACGGTTACATCCGCACGCCGGACGACGATCCCGCATTCATTTACCAGGACGTCTTGATCGGGCTCGATCCCGATCGTGGCATCAATATCGGAATGCCCAGCGCCCATGCCGCCTGGCTGGACAAAATGGATTTGAGAGAAGGCGATCGGGTCATCCAGGTGGGGGCTGGAACCGGATACTACACGGCAGTCATTGCCGAGATCGTTGGAGCTTCCGGCACCGTCACCGCCTTCGAGATCGATGAGGATCTGGCCGCGCGTGCGCGACAAAATCTGAAGGACTACAGCCAGGTCTTGGTGCACACTGGGTCCGGAATCGGCCGCGAATTGCCTAAGGCCAACGCCATCTACGTCTGCGCGGCGGCAACAGCTCCGAGCTGGGCGTGGATCGATGCCCTGCTTCCCGGCGGTAGGCTGATGTTTCCGTTGGCACCGGAATTCGGACTGGGCGGTATGCTGCGCGTGACGCGGCCCCAGGCTGGTGACCGGTGGCCCGCAACCTTCGTGTCGCGCGCGCGGTTCATCGGCTGTACGGGATTGCACGGCGATCCAGAGGACCGTGAGCGTCTCATCAACGCCTTCACCGAAGGTTGGGATCGCGTGCGATCGTTACGGTTTGATGATCGAACCGACCGGACGTGCTGGTTTGCCGGCGATGGCTGGTGGCTCTCCACCGCCGAGCCGGCATGACGGTCTCTCTTCAGAGCGCGCGGCTGCTTCCCTCATCCAAGGGCCTTTGCTTGGCACCGATAATCCGAAGCCCGAAGGTTGACGAGCTGCCCAGCCTTATGGCTTGGCGCCGATCTTGATATGGATCGCGTCGGTGCTTTCCTGATTGTCCGGGACCTGTTTCACGATTGCGGTCAATCCCTCGTTCCGCATGGCGTGCAGAAGGACAGCGGCTGGCTTGCCAGCCGCTCCCCAATCCGAGTGTCGCGATTCGGCGATCTGCACTTCAACCCCTTTGAACACGACGATGCCGGCCGCGGGCTTTCCTGGCGGGATATATCCAGAGCCTTGTGCAACCGCCTGTCTCTTCCAGCCAGCGGCATCAAGCGCCTTTCCGACATCTTCCATCAAGGCAACAGCTTCGGGGTCAAGCTCGACCGAGAAATCGAACGGAGTGCCACGAAATTCCTTGAGGGCACCGGCAATCCGCTGTTGGGATGCGGGGCCGAACCTCCTCGGGCTATCGGCCCAATATTCCAGAGCGACGCCGACCAGGACGAGAGCGGCAAACGTGATCGCCAGTCCTCGCTCCCAGGCGCCTTTCGAAATCCCGAGAACCAGAAGAGCGACCTCGCCGCTCAACCCTACCAGAAGCAGGATCTCCCCGATCTCCTTCAGCCAACTGAAGAGGACCAGGGAAAAGGCGGCGGTATTTAACATCAAGCTCTCCAAGTCGCAGGCTGGCAGGCGGCTTGGGGGACCGCATCACTCGTAACTGCGGGTTCGACATGCGAAGGTCTGGACCTAAGCAACGGGAGATTAATAAGTCGCTAGCGGTCAGGGCGCGCGTCGTGCGGTGGTTCGTCGCGCGGATCACGCGGTCCTAAGATGCGCGCCGGGACAGCTCCGCTGGTGCAGCGCGCCGCTCAAAATAGAACTGCGAACTCGTATGTGATTAAGATTTTCAATGGTGCTGGACAGAGCGCGGCAATCAATGCGCGATCACCGCGCATTCGGCAAGGCCCGAGGCTCGACCAGCAGGCCCTGTCGTTCGTAGCGGCGGCGAGTTCTGCTGAAGCGCACGACGACGGCATATCGGGTACTGTTCGCCTTCGCTCGCCGCGTGAGCAGGGCATCGCCCGCCGGCAGAAACTCGAGATCATCGAGGCCAACGCAGTGCAGGCACGCCGGGCCGGGCGCCTCCATCATAAGGAGATCGCCGGTGCCGCCGCACCGATGGCATGTCCACTCCTTGTTCAATGGCTGGATGACCACCAGTTCCGGGCCACGGCTTGCCTTTTCCGCGAGGCGCTCACGTTTGGTTTCCGAGAGTTCCGGCGATACCCAATTTGTCCGATATGACACCTCGATCTCAGCGTTTCCACTTCGACTGAAGCGCAGCGCTTGGCGCTGCGGCGTACGAGCAACATAGGCTGTCGGGCTTGCGATCAGTCCTTTCGCTGTCACCCAAGACTGGAATAGCTGCATGGCTTCCGAGATGCGCGGTGGATTGACCTGGACAACTTCCTCCAGGCAATCGACCTGCCCGCGCTGCCAGCGCTCGACCGCTCCGGGGTCGAGCCACCCGATCCCGACGAGGACGTCGATGGCGCTCACAAAGTGCCGGGCGGCAAGTGCCTCTTCGGCTGCCCTGGCGACGCGATCGCCCAGTGGAACTCGATTCTTCCGGCTCATCGTAGCTCAGCATCACCCTTCTAATCGACGCCGGGTCCTGGCCTGCGGTAACGGGTCCCGCCTCGGCACTCGCGCTGAACAACGCCCGCGCGTTGCCCGGTCTCGACGGGCAGGATCGGACATACGGATGAGTTGAGCAAGAGCTCAACCCATCCGAGGCACTGAACAGATTTCTCTGTTTGCGGCCGACAGACTGCCGTTTCGCGAATCAACGTCCGGCGTTAACGATTGTGAAAAGCTGGCGGTCCAACTCGGGAGAGTTTCATGGCCTTTCCTCTCGTCCAACAGCAGCCGATCTTGGCTTCCGGCAGGGATATGCCTTTGACACGTGCGGACATCCTTGCCCGCTATCTTCGCCTTCGGGAAATCTCCAAGAGCCTTCATGAGGAAGTTCTTAGGTCCATATCCGACGACGCATTACTGAAACAAGCGCGTCGGCTCGGATTGGCACGAGGAAAGACGTTGCTTCTCGATGACATGGACGAGATCTACTACGTCTACGACCTCGCCATCTACACCGCGCCGCCGGATCGTTCGCGGGCGATCGACCGCTATGCGAAGTCGGCCAAGTTTGAGGCGCAGTCCGACGAACGACTGATGCTGGATGCGATGCGCAGGTCGCAGTTTGCAATACTCCAGATCGAACAACGTCACGACGTGGTGGGCCTGATCGCCACCGACATTCTCCACAACTCCAAAGTGTGGCTGCTCGATGTCGGGCTTGAGAGCTCGATGGACGATGGAGAATTGATCGCTACCAGGCTGCTCACCCCTGGGCCGTTCTCGATGACCGCCGGCGTCAACGTTCCGTTCGAGATCGAAATGCTCGAGCCGATTTGCATGCTGCTGCCGCAGCGCACGGGCAACAGCAAGCTCAGCCAGATAGCGGACAACAGGCACTTCGCCGAAGCCGTCTATAAGGTGGGGCTCGCGGACGGCGTCATGGATCGAATGGCCTATTTCGATCCTGCCGGCGGGGCCTGACCTCAGCTCGGACAAATTTGCGAACTGGCCAGTTCCAAAATAAAAATCCGCCGACCTACGGTGAACATTCAATTATCGAGCAACATCCGCTGGAAGCGCTGTTTTCTTATCGACGGGTCGCTTAGCTCCCTTGTAATGACTTCATAGTCCGCCAAAGCGGCCGTTCATACGCGATCCACGCACGCGATTGCGTCGATGCTAGCCCGCGAAGCAGTCTAGGCGCCAAAATCAAGAACAATGTTAGAGTGAACACGACTACGGCGGAGAGTCAGTCAACCCCCATTGAAAGACAAAGCATTTTTGTCCCTCCTAGACCAGACCCACCGTTTGAGCTACGGCCGGGAAATGGGGTTTGGAGCAGCTCAGGCACGAAGCAGGTTTGGATTGGCTCATCCCAACGGACACCTTCCGGATAGTATTTTACACTTGGATACTGCACCCGAATCCCTCCATGCAGTACCGCTTGGCGGTCTGCGCCGCATCCGAAGCGGTGCCGAACTATCCCTTACGATTGCTGCGGAACGCGGCTCCCGCGCCTGATCCACACGGCGATGGTGGGTCCGACGACTGCCACGACGCAAAGGGCCGAAAGCACGGCGCTGATCGGCCGCGTAACAAAGATCGTGAAATCCCCGCCGCTCAAAAAAAGCGTTTCGCGCAACGCCTTCTCGAAAATCGGGCCGATCACCAGCCCGAGAATCATCGGCGCGAGGTCAAAACCGATCTGCCGTAAGATTGAGCCGATGGCTCCAAAGCCGACCAAGACGCATAGATCCCAGTAGCTATTTCGCACCGTGTACACGCCGACGAAGCTGATGGCGAAAATGAATCCAATCAGAGCGTATTGCGGCACGCGCAGCAGCCGAACCCACATCCCGACTAGCGGCAAATTCAGAGCGAGCAGCGCTACATTACCGATATACATGGACGCGAGGAGACCCCACACGACGTCCGGATGTTGGGACAGCAGCAGCGGCCCGGGCTGTATGCCTTGAACGATAAGCGCCCCGAGCATCAACGCCACGTTCGGCGTGAAAGGAATCCCGAGACTCAGAACAGGCACCAGCGCGGACGTTGCGACCGCATTGTTCGCCGCTTCCGGCCCGGCAAAGCCCTCGATCGCTCCCTTGCCGAACTCGTCCCGGTGCGTTCGGGCAATGGCCTTTTCGACGCCGTAGGACGCAAAGGTCGATGTGAGAGAGCCCGGGCCGGGCAACAGTCCGATAAGAAAGCCGATGCCCGACCCTCGCACGATTGCAGGCCACGCACGCGACCACTCGCGGCGTGTCGGGATCATTTCCCGCAAACGCACGGTGGTGGCACGCGGAAATCCTTCGTTCGAGGCGAGGACGTGGAACAGCTCGCTCAGTCCGTACAGGCCCAGCGCGACCGGCACGAGATCGAAGCCCAATGCCAACGTACTCGTGTTGAATGTAAAGCGCGTGTCTCCACTGACGGCATCGACGCCGATCGTCGCCAGAGCCATGCCGATCAAAAGCATGACCATGTTCTGGGCTGGATCGTTTCCAGTGATGCGCACCAGCGTCAAACCGCCCAAAAGCGCCAGAAGGCAGAACTCCGGAGACGAGAAGCGCAGCGCAACGTCGGCTAGCAGCGTGGTGAACAGGCTGAGCCCGACAATGCTGATCGTTCCGGCGATGAACGATCCCACGGCGCAAATCATCAAGGCAGCGCCGGCTCGCCCCTTTCTCGCGAACTCGTGACCGTCGATCGTCGTGACGATAGATCCGCTTTCACCGGGGATCCGGAGGAGGATCGCCGTGGTCGATCCGCCATACATGGCACCGTAGTAAATCCCAGCCAACATGATCAGACCGGTCACTGCGGAAAAATGGATCGTGATCGGCATCAGGATTGCCATCGCGCCCAGCACGCCGAGACCTGGCAGAACGCCGGTAGCGGTGCCCACAAGCGCCCCGAGCAGTGCGGCCGCAATGTTCACGGGCTGGAGAGCCACGGCGAACCCGCCAAGCATGTTACCGAGCAGATCCATGGTCAGCCCCTGAAAATGACAGTGAGAAGGGAGCCGAACGGCAGCGATGCCTTCAAACCCAATGAGAAGACAATCCAGAACGCAACAGGAGTTGTCGCGCTGAGAACGACGGCACTCGTCCATGGTGCGCCGGCAAGACGTCCCATCAACAGGAGGAAGGCCCCCGTCGTCAGGAAAATCCCAAACAAGGGCAGCCCGACGATGAACATCACGCAAAGGAAAAAGGCGACCCCGACGCGCAGCGCCGCGCTGCCCCGGGGCCAGAGACCGAGATCAGCAGATGCGCCGCGGTTACGAACCGTCACGAATGCGCCGAATACCACCCAGCAGACCGCCACCAGGACGGGTACGGCGCCGACGCCCGTTCCCGGTGGGTCGCCCATCGGCAGTTTGATGGCCTGATAGAGATAGAACAGTCCCGCAGCCGTCAGAATGAGCGATGCGAGCCTGATTCCCGTGGTCGATGCCGGAGCATTGGCCGCTGTCGAAGCCTCGGTCTTGATGACTATCGCCTGGTCCATCTGCGGCCTACTTTCCGCTCGGAGTCGATGGAGCCGTGGCGTTGAAGATCTCCGTGAACTGACGGGTCATCTTCTCGCCATCGGTGAATTGCACCTGAATGTTCTGAGCGGTGAGCACCCGCACAAAGTCGGGATCGGACACGGCCTGCTTCACGGCCTCGACGATAACGCGACGTTTGGCCTCAGGAATTCCCTTCGGAGCATAGACCACGTAGTCGCTGGTGGTGACGACGTCGTAGCCCAGTTCCTTGAACGTCGGGACATCCGGGTTCGAGCTCATCCGCTCGGGACCGAACACCGCCAGCGGACGCGCTTTTCCGACTTCGACCTGGGCCTTCAGCCCCGGCCAGGTGAGCGCCGCAAGTTCGGTGTTCTTTCCGAGGAAGGAGGCAACGCCGTCCGCATCGCCGCTATAGGGGACGAACCTCACGTTGATGTTCGCCTTCTTGGCGAAAGCGTCCCAGGTGTACTGATTGATTCCGCCCGCAATGCTGGCGACCTTCAGCTTCCCGGGGTTCTCCTTCGCGTACTTCACCACGTCATCCAGCGTCTTCAACGGCGAGTCCGCCTGAATACAGACGGTGTTGTAGACGATGCCAATACCGCCCAGAATATCGTACGTGCTGGGGTTTCCCCAGGACAATCCCCTGACCGTATGCACGGCGATCGTCATCGGACTGTTCGTTGCGACACCGATCTGGTATCCGTCCGGCTCGGCCGTGACGACGGCGGTGACACCGCGCGTTCCGGCTCCCCCGGCAATGTTCTCAATCGCAACCGGTTGCTTGAGCGGCTTTTCAAGCGCTCGTCCAAGCGCGCGGCCAATCGCGTCCGATCCGCCGCCAGCGCCGTAATTGACGGTCAGGGTGACCGGCTTCGTGGGAAATTGACCTTCGGCGGCGTGCGCGCACGCGCCGGCAAGGGAAAGACTAGCAGCGAAGTTCATTACAACTAGCATGCGCATCTTGAGCGATCCTCGAATTGTCCGGTGAACGATCTGAGGCCGGCTATCGACCGGGGCGCCCTCAACTCTGGACGCGCAGATTCGCCCCTTATCCAGGAACCGTTGCCTCGAGATCACGAGCGTGACGATATTTTGATAATCACTTGTGTACAAGCACAAAACTTGTTCGCAAGCGCACAACTTGCGCGCAAATGAACTTGCGATTCAGGAATAGCGTTGCGCCGGCCGTCAGCCGGTGTGCATGGGTCCCGCCGCGCAGCCGTCCGAATGCTCTTTCTGACATCAGGCCCAGCCACGCTCCGTTACGATTGAAGGTTCGTCGGAGGGACGCGATCTATGTCGCCGGAACGACGCGTTCGCGGCGGTCAAGCGTCCTTCCACCAAAGTCAAACACGCGACACCGAAGCAGTCTTCATCGTGGCTTCCGTTTCCGTGTCGACCTTAAAGCCCTTCGCGGACAAATCACGACCGAGCGTCTCTGGAAGCAGAAGAGAGGCGATAATGAAGACAGTCGCAGCAGGAAGGGCCACCGCAACCATGCCGCTGAGCAAGCTTCCGCCGAAGTGGGCCGCCGCAAGAGGCACAATCACAGGCGCTATGCTGCCAAGCCCGCGACCGCCCATATAGAACGTCGACACCGCCGTCGCACGCAGGTTGACCGGATAGAGCTCAGATATCCAGACACCGGTCACGCCCAGCGCCACGTTGCCCATGCCGAAGGCGATGTAGAGCCAGAACATCGGCCACTCAAGCTTCGATCCGGCGTAGAGCTCGCTGCCCCACAAGGCCATACCGACCAAAGACCCGATCCAAAACAGCGCGGGCACAAGAGCTCCGAAGCGGCGGCCGGCCCTATCGTTGAGGAAGCCGTTCGCAAGATAACAGATGCCGCTGACCACGGAGAGCAACACAGCGGTCGAGCGAACGACATCACCAGGGGTATGCATGTCCCGCAGCAACAGCGTCGGAATGAAGGAGACGATGCTGTAGTAGCAGAGCATGTAGCTCATCAGCCACACAAAGGCGACGATGGTCTGCCGTGCAAGCGCGTTGCGGAATAGATCCGCAAGAGGAAGTGTACGGGCTTCTGCAGTAGCTCGGCCGGCCTTGCGTTGCGCCTCATACTCCAGCCAGATCTTGGATTCAGGCATAAAGAAGCGAATGAAGATAATCAGCAGGATGGGTACGCCGCCACTCAGCAAGCCGATTCGCCAGCTCCACTCGTCGCTGAACGTCGCAATCAGCCAGATGCCGACGATCGAAGCGGTGGATGATGCAATCACGGCGCAGCCCTGAAGCGCCGCCGCGCCCAGACCCCGGCTGCCCTTCTTCCAGGCCTCGTTGAAGAGCACCATGCCGACGCCGTACTCGCCGCCAAGACCGATGCCGGTGATGAACCGTAACACGGCAAGAGACCAGTAATTCCATGCGAACGCCGAAATGATCGCGGCAATGGAAAACAATGCGATCGTGAGTTGAAGCGAGGTCTTTCGGCCAAGTCGATCACCGATGACGCCGAATAGCGCTCCGCCGATGGCCGATCCGAACAATGTGAGAGCTTGCAGCGAGCCGACCTCGGTCAGCGATAGCGACATCGATCGCTGGATCGCAGGCAAGAGAAACGGAAATATCAGAACGTCGTAAAAATCGAGTATGTAGCCCAGCATCGCTGAGATCATAATCGAATACCGTTGCCGCGGCGTGTAGTCTTCCGAACTTGAGATGGTTGCCGACATTTGACGCGTTTCCTGTTGAAGGATTGAAGTCGATAGACGTGACCGAGACACTTGCCGCGTCTTCGAGAGTCGAAATGCGACTTCGGTATCATTGGGAGTCGCGAGCGCGACCCCGGCATCATTCGGAGTCGCATTCGCGACTCCGGGTTGCGTGCTTGATGCGCAGGGCCTAGCGGCCCGGCGCCCTCAGCTCCGGATAAGCAAACTCGCCCTTGTCGAGGATGTGGATATCGTCGAGCCACAGGCTGCAGCCGCGAAGCGGGATGTCCAAATGACACGGCGTGTCATTCGTACCGCCGAGCTCCGTGTTCGGACCCGTCGAGAACAGGACGTTCCCGTAGAAGGAGAGCGCATTCATGATGTGCTCCGACGAGAGCTCCTGGGAAGCCGCGATGTGATGCCAGGCGGCACGCTCGTTCGACCCCCAGCCGATATGCGAGATCGCCCAGCCGCGCGGATCGCCGAAGCTGTCGATGTAATTCTTGATGAGCAACGCGTCGGTGCCTTCGCCCTTAAGGTCGACGATGTAGCCATCCTTGATGGTCAGCATCACCGGCGACTGGATGTAACGCTTGAACGCGCAGACGATGTCACCGGGCATCAGCACCACGGTGCCGTTGACCTCGCCGTCGGTCGCCTGAGTGAAGGCAAAGCCTGACGGGAAGTGATCCCAGCGCCCGGGCTCATCCGTGTATCCGTATTCGGAAATGACCGGGTATTGCTTCAGGCCATAAGTTACATCCGTTCCGCCGGGCGACGTGATCCGCATTTTGCTGGCCGACTGCAGGAGGGTTCGAGAGAGCTCCGTTCGCCGGCGCAGATCTTCGGTCGGGAACATCTTCTTGAGGATGTGGAATGGCTCCATCACGCGCAAGATGCGCGTGCCCGCTTCCTGAATTTCGGCTTGCTCACGAGAGAACAGCAACCCCAGGAGATCGATCACCATATCCACGCGCTTGAGCGTATCGATCGCCGGCTGGTTGCCCGTGAGCGCATGCCGGCCCTGCAAGCCCGCGACCTTGCCCTGGCCGTACTTGGGCACGTTGAGATGAAAGGTCGTTGCGCCCAGGCTTTGCGCGGCCAGCATGAAGGCTTGGGCGTATTCCTGCTGATCCCCGCCGCCGCTCAGGACCGCAACGACTTCGCCCTTCTTCACCTTGCAGAGCGTCAGCTCGGCCTTGAAGAGCTCAAGCATTTCAACATCAACGATTTGTCGGGACATCTTCACTGATCTCCTGTTTGCCGAACGTAGACACGCGGCCGTCGAACCGATCGCGCGGTCGCGCTAGAAGCTCTTCAACGATCGAAAGGAAGCCCTCGGTATCGTCGATCTGCATTTGGTGACCCGCGCTTTCCAGCGTCCTGATCGCGATGGACGGCAGCAATCTGCGAATTTCTGTTTCATCTTCGGGCCGAATGACCCCTCCCCGCCCGGCGACGATCAACGCGGTGGGGACGCTGAGATGGGCGAGGTCGCGGTGAATATCATCGTGATGAAAGCCCTTGTGGCTCTCGATGAGCGCGCGCTCGTCGCAGGTATGCATCCACTCCGCCCGGGTGCGGATGTGCTGCTCGGGCCACCGCGGAGCAGAGGGGTTTCGCAGCGCCGCGTCGGCTTCTCCACGCTTCGCGCTTTGAAGCAATTTGAGAAGCGGTTCGACCGGAATCGGATAGGCGCGACGTCCAGGACCGGAGACCGGCGGATCGACCAGTATCAGTTGGTCCATGGACGATGGCCGCCAACGCGCGGCGCGGATTCCGATGCGGCCACCCATCGAGTGGCCCAGCAGCGTATAAGGGCCCATTCCAAGCGCTTCCGCGAACCCGATAAGGTCGGATGCGCATGCGTCGAGCGAATAGTTGAGGTGCGGGCCGCTTTCAGAAAGGCCGCGACCGCGGACATCGAGCACGAAAACGTCGTGTCCGGAGCACAGGCGCTCTGCGATGAAGGCCCATTGCGCCGCAGTCGTCGAGATGCCGGGGACAATGACGATCGCCGGCCCGGACCCGCCGAACCGCAGATAGTGCTGCCGAATGCCGTTGGCGCGCACATGCGCGCCGTAAAGCAATCCGGATGCCGCGGCGCCGCTCACGTCTGCTGATCCTTTATGCGGTCATCCGACAGCGCGTGAAGCCGCTCGATGGCGGCCTGCGTCGGCATGACATCCGCGTATTTGCTGGCGATATCGAACAGGTTGACGGCGTGGGATGTGGGCGAGCGGTCGTAGACGGCGTCGCTCGGCACAATCGATTTGAAGTTCAGCGCGCACGCATCCACGACCGACGCCCGCACGCAGCCGCTGGTCGTGCAGCCGGTCACCACCAGCGAGTCGACGCCGGCACCGATCAGATAAGTCGCAAGCGGAGTGCCGAAGAACGCGCTTGCCTGCGTCTTCGGCAGGAGCAACTCGCCGGGCTCCGGAGCCACCTCACGGACGAAGTCATAGCCCTCGGGCGGGATCCGCATGATACCCGGGATCTTCGCGGAGAACGCGCCCTGGTCCTGGCCCACCTTCCGCGCGACATGCGGGAAAATCACCGGCCACTTTTTCTCGCGAAACAGCGGCACCAATTCGGCGATGTGTGCGATGGCATGCCAACCGGCCTCGCCGCAGCTGGTGGGGTATTGCTTGATCGCTTCGCGGATCGGCATCGGCCGGTCGCCGACCGAACGATACTGCACGTCGATGACCAGCAATGCTGGTCGTTTGCCGAATCCCGCCGCGCCACCCAGCCCGGCGAGCGCATAGGTCTCGCGCTCGTCCAGCGGTATCACATCGTCCCAGGGTTGCTTGGTGCCAGTCACTGTTGCGCTCCAGCGGTCCCAATCGTGAGCACGTCAGTGAAGCGGCACGGTGGTCGCGTCGTACTGGTAGATCCAATCGTATCGCGCAGCCGTCGCTTCCGGCGCCCATTGGGTCTTGATGTAGTTACCCGCTGTTTCGGCCTTGCACAGTGCCTGGTTATGGAAGATCGGCAGCATGCCGGCCGCGGACTTCACGACCTTGGTGGTACGATCGAGCCGCAGGCCCTGATACGTCTTGAGTGCCGCCGCGATGTCATCGGGATTCTCCTCGAAACAACGCGCGAGGACGGATGCATCCTCCAGGGCCATGTTCACACCCTGCCCGAGGTACGGCAGCATCGAATGGCAGGCGTCGCCGAGCAGGGTGATGCGTCCCTTCGACCACGTACCCAGCGCCGGCCGCACGAACAGGCCCCACTTATTCAGGGTATCCACATTCTTGACCAGCTCGATGATGTCCGGATGCCAGCCCTCGAAGTCCTTCAGGCATTCCTCGACCGAGCCCTTCTCCGACCAGGATTCGAGCAGCCAATCGTTATGGTCGACCTGGCCCGAAAAGGTCATCATGACCGTGTTCTGCCAGCGCACTGGATAGGCCGTGACATGCGCGGTGGGCCCGATCCAGGTTGCCACCTCGGGTTCGCGCTGATGCGGCGCAAGGCGGTCGACCGGCACGAGACCACGCCAAGCGATGGCCTTCGTGTACTGGCTCTCGATGTTGCCGATGAGACCAAGACGGACCTTCGAATGAGCACCGTCTGCGCCGATCAGGGCGCGCCCTTCGATTTCGGAGCCGTCAGCGAGCTTGGCCCGAACCCCTTCGTCGTTTTGACTGAAGCCGACAACGTGGCCGTTCAGATGAATGGCACCCGGCTTCAACTGACGCACGCCGTCAACGAGGATCTTCAGCAGGTGAGCGCGCAGCAGCAAATAGGGCTGGTTGCGCGCCGCGTCGGAGCTGCGGTTGTAGAGGGGCCACCTATCACCGGTGTTCCAGAGGCGGATCGAGCGTCGCTCGGCCGCGATGCAGTTCTGCTCGACCTGTTCGGTGAGGCCGAGATCCCGAAGAACGCGCACGCCGTTCATGGAGATCCAAAGACCCGCTCCCACCTCGCGCAACTCGGACGCTTGCTCAAACACGTCACAGTCGATGCCGCGACGAAGCAGCGATAGTGCCATCGCCAAGCCGCCAATGCCGGCGCCGGCAATGAGAACGCTTGATTTACTGACCTGTTCAATGCTCATGGCATCTCCAAACGATAATTGCGCTATCTCGCAACGGGTTAGGCGGCATCTTCGGAGACTTGCTCGGCGGCAAGGCTCCTTACGGCCTCGAAAATCTTGGTGTATCCGGTGCAACGGCAAAGGTTGCCGTGCAGGTAGTGACGGATTTGTTCGTCGGTGGGGTGCGGCGTCGCCTTCAGCAACGCTGTGACCGCCATGATGAAGCCCGGCGTGCAGAAGCCGCACTGAAGGCCACCGTGAAGCACGAACGCCTTCTGAATCCGCGACAGGCCATCGGACGGCGTCACGCCCTCAATTGTCGTGATCTCGCGCTGATCGACATCGACGGCGAGTGTGGTGCAGCTCGAGATCGGCTCACCGTCGAGCAGAACGGTGCAGGCGCCGCACACCTCCATGTCGCAGGAGCGCTTGGTTCCCTTCAGGCCAAGGCGATCCCGGATAAGATCGATCAATAGCGTATGGGTCGGAACCTCGATCGCGATCGCCTGACCGTTCAACGAGAATGAAATGGGCAGCACATCTGTCATTTCACGCGCTCCCACCTGCGGCGATCGCTTCTTCGGCGTTTCGCAGAAGCAAGACACCTGCAAGGTGGCGCTTATAGTCGGCGCCGCCATGCCGATCCTCGTTGACTTCAAGCTCATCCAGCGCCGTCGGGAGCACCGCCTCGATAGCCGGGCGGACTTCGGCGATGGATATGCCCTGGAGGGCGTCTTCGACGGCCTTCAGGAGCTGAGGTCGCGAACCGAGCGCTCCGACCCGCACGCGGGCGCTTGTGATCGTCCTTCCGCCGGCGCCGAGCGACCAGGCCATCGCGACATTCACCGAGGGCCTCTCACCATGCTTGAACCGCCGATAGGTCACCGGCCCGGTAGGGCGCGGAAACGCAATGACCGTCAGCAACTCATCCGGCTCCCGCACCGTTTCCAGCTCGCTCCGGATGAAATCGTCGGCGTGAACGACACGCGTGCCGCTGGGGCCAATAAGCACCAGCCGCGCGTCCAGCGCCGCGAGCATAGTCGGCGGATCGGCGTGGGGCTCTCCGAAGCACAGATTGCCTCCGATCGTTCCGACGCTGCGGACCCTGACGTTTGCGACGTTGGCACAGAGCGAGGACAGCGCCGGCACGTACTCGCGAATAACAGGATCACTGGCGATCTTCTTGTGCGTACAGCGTGCACCGATTTCGATGTCATTCGCATCGTTCAGAGCAATGCGATCAAGTCCAACGATTCCCTTGATGTCGACAAGCCGGTCCGTACGGATGACGCGCATCTTCATCGCCAGCAGCAGTTCAGTTCCGCCGGAGTAGAACATGCCGTCGCCGGACTCCCCGACCGCACGCACGGCGTCGGCGATCGTCGAAGGCCTCTCGAATTCGAAGGGTGACGGCAGCATGATCAGGTCGCGCCCAGCATTTCTTTGAGCCGCTTCTCGAACTCTTCGAAGTTCTGATCGACGCGACGCTTGATGACGCCGAACCCCATAGTCGCGAGGCGACCTTGCACGTCGACCTTCGCGTCCACAGCGAATGTGGACCCCGCCCCTTCCGGCGTCACGGTCACGTCGAGAACAACCGCCAGCCTCGTCCCGGTGATCTTGTCGCGACCCGTGGCGCGCGTGCGGACGTGAGACGGCTCCGTTACCGATTCAACGATGATGTCGGCCGGGACCTCGACCTTGAAAGGACCGATCTTCTGTTTGACGGTCGCTTTGTAAGTTGCAAGCCGCTCGATTTCCTCGACGTTTTCGCAGCCGGGGATGCAACCCGATATGCGAGGGATGTCGAGCAGCGTGCTCCAAAGCTCCGCCGGCGTCGCTGGCACCACCATCGACATATTGAATTCCATGAATTCAGCTCCTCTTCTGCAGGGCGCGCCATACCTTTTCGGGCGTCATTGGTAGGTCGGTGATCCGAATGCCGTAGGTGGAGAACAGCGCGTTGGCGATCGCTGGCGCGACCGGGAGGATCGCTCCCTCGCCCATTCCCTTGGCGCCGCCTGGACCAGGTCCGTCGCCATTTTCGACAAGGATGGTGTCAAACACGGGGGGAACGTCGGAGATGCGCGGGATCGAATAATCGATCGGCGTCGCATTGATGGGTTGGCCATCCTCGAACTCCAGCACTTCATAAAGCGCGTGTCCGAGGCCCATGACGGCAGCCCCCTCGTCCTGCCCTTCCGCGGCGACGCGATTGATTACGCGGCCGACGTCAGCGGCGCTGGCATATCGAGGGACTTGGATTTCGCCGGTGTCTTCATCGACAACGATTTCAGCGAGGCCCGCCGAAGTCTCCCAGAACAGGGGGGACTCGACCAAGGCGCCCTTCCTCGAGCGCGGCGTAATCGCGCCGCGGCCGATGACCTCTCCCGAGTCGACACCCAACGTGCGGTGAAAAATCTGATGGAAGGTGAGAACCTCCGATCCAGTCGATACACCACCCTCAACGAGCGACAGGTTCTCCCGGGGAAGCTCCCAGACGCCAGCAACCATTTCGAGGATCTGATCAGCCGCGTCGAGTGCGGCATTCTCGACGGAAAGGCCGACGACAACGGTCGATCGGCTTGCGCCGGTGCCCCAATCGTAAGGGGCGACGGCGGTATCGGTGCGCAAGACGGTTACCGCCGAGGTCGGCTGCTTCAAGGTCTGCGCCGCGATCCGCCCCATTGTCGCGTGTGCACCCTGGCCGACTTCGATGCTGGAGACCGAAACGAGGATCGACCCGTCGATCTTGAGACGTACGATCGCGTTACTGATCGGCGTATTGGCCGGATCGGTTGCGGCGACTGCCAGTCCGCGCGCCTGCCGGTTGGATGCTTGCACCTCCGATGCGAACGACTGGGTCACCCGACCCATCAGCTCGCCCATATCCATGTCGAGCGCCCGCAGATCGGGGCGGATGCGTTCACCGCGGGACGCCAAATTCAGCAACCGAAACTCGGCCGGATCCATGCCGATTGCCGCCGCAACATTATCCATGTGCGATTCTTTGGCCCAAACAGCTTGCGGTCCTCCGATCGAGCGGAATGCTGCACCTGGAACGGTGTTCGTGTAGACCGCGCACGCCTCGAGACGCAGATTGGGCACCACGTAAGGGCCCATGATGCGATTTGCCGATTTCGTGGCGACGGCTGAGCCTGTGTCGGAATATGCCCCTCCATCGAGCAGCAGTTTGGCGCTCTTGGCGACGACCCGTCCCTTGGCGTCCACAGCCGTTCGAATCGTGATGTCGGCGCCCAGCCTTCGGCAGGTGAGCATTGAGTCAGTCATGGATTGCGCAACGCGAACCGGGCGCTGCACCTTCCACGATGCAGCGGCAACCAAAGGCTCGATCTTCACCGAGGCCTTGCCGCCAAACCCTCCGCCGACAAACGGAACGATCACGCGGACCTTGGCCAACTGCAGCCCATAGAGTCGCGACAGCACCTTCTGAACAGCGGTCGGCGTTTGTGCACCTGCCCAGACCGTCAGGGAATCGCCCTGGAAATCAGCAATGACCGCATGCGGCTCCATTGCGAAGTGAGAAATGGCTGGAAAGGTGAAACGATCTTCGTGGATGTAGGCCGCGGCCGCCTCCGCAGCCTCAACGTCTCCGACGTTATTCCGGTAAGTGTGGAATATATTGCTGTTCTGGGTCGGCCGGGCGCCGCCCTTAAAATAGAAGTCTTCGAGATTTTCGTGGCGCTCATGGATGAGCGGCGCATCTTCCGCCAGGGCTTCCCGGATGGTCGTTGCGCGCGGAAGCTCGTCGTATTCGACATCGACCATTTCTGCGGCATTTTCCGCGATCTCGATCGTCTCCGCGATCACCACTGCGACGGGCTCGCCCACATATCGCACGCGGTCGGTCGCGATGATCGGCCGGTCTTTAAGCACGACGCCCCAGCAACCGAACGAAGCGACATCTTCGCCGACGAGCACGTCCACGACGCCGTCCATCGATCGTGCGGCGCTCGTATCGATCGAAACGATGCGCGCGTGAATGGCCGGCGAGCGAACCACAAACCCGTGCAACATTCCCGGAACCGTCAGGTCGGTAACGTACTCGGCGCGTCCCGTGACCTTCTCAATCAGGTCGGGTCGAACGGAACTCATGTTGTCAGTTGCCGACATCCGCAAATCCGATGGTATCCAGATGCCTCCGCCGAAGGTTGCAGGGGCCTGCTTGGCTCCTCACGAAGGCAATCCGCGGACGCTAAGCTATTTATCACTCGTATGCAAGCGCTGCACTTGTACACAATTGGTGAGATCGTGTGCATCGGCCCCAGAATCGGAGGGCGCAACAATTCGCTTGCAGCCAATGTTCACCGCCGCGCGGTTTCAATCCTTCGATGTTCTAGATTTCAGCGCCCGGAAGACCGATGCGCCGGAAAAAGGACAGCCGTCGCCGGAGCGCCTCGACGCGGCAAAGCGCGATAAAGCAGACTGAGGTCGAACAAAGATGGATTCCTGAGTTCAACGAATGTAGACAAACGACCGGCGCCGAAGACTTTCGGAGCTGAACATTCACACTTTTCTGAAAACGAGCTAAGGCAACGTACCGCGAGGGGACGAAAGTCGTGCAACCGAAAACAAAGGGGCGCTCGGCGGAGAGGCTGAAGGAAGCTGTACAGTCCTACAGGCTGGATGACGCACCGGGCTTCTTATTGCGCGTCGCGCTCCGTACTCACACGTCCATCTTTGCCGCGAAGATGATTGAAGGACTAACTGCACCCCAATTCTCAACGCTGGCGAAATTGAGGGAGGTCGGACCTTGCTCTCAAAACCACTTAGGACGGCTGATTCACTACGACTCAGCCACGATCACCGGCGTTATCAATCGTCTCAAATCACGTGGCCTGATCAAGAGCTCCGAGGATCCTTTAGATCCACGACGGCGAGAAATCGATTTGACTGAAAAGGGCAGGCGGGTAGCGGACGCCGCGATCGAGACTATCGGCGAGATTTCAAGCGAGACATTCGCTCCCTTGACCCGGGAAGAATTTCGAACGCTTACCGAAATCCTCAAGAAAATCATACGCCGCTGAGCCGGCCGCGGTCCACATTACGATCATCGATGAGCCGAATTCGCTGGCCAAACGTTTTAGCCGGCTGTGGTGAGAGAAAATGGCCCGGCGATGGAGCCGGGCCAAGTAAGGGGAGGAAGCGAAAGATAGGGATCTCTCGCGAACGCCGAATGCAGATTTCGATCGAAGATGGCTCAACGAACGATCTCAGCGGCAGAACGATCGGACATTCCGCACAGCATTTTGTACCGAAGATGATGCCACCGCATGACTTTTCCGACATCTATCGCACGGATCTCGGTCACACACCGACAGTGCCGCGAAGAAATCAGCTGCGACCAAACCTGCTACAGTGAGATATTACCTGAGTGACTATCCTCTATTGCTTCTGCGGAGCGCGCGGATAACTTTTGTTCTGAAGCGCGCGAGGTCGAAGAGGAGTTTTGGTACTCTCTTAACCGCAATCGCTTTGCCCTCGATTGCGAGATGGAGAACTCGGACTAATCTAGCGAGACCGAGTTCTATAAATGCCTCCCGAACATGCAGGTCATTGGCTATCGTGAGTTGGTTGTTCACTATGACGATGGACGACCCTAGATTAGGCTCCCTCTCCAGAACGAAGTCTCGGCATGCTGCCGCAAACTCCTCATCTTGAGCGCTCAAAGGTACGCTGAAGACACTCCGAGCATTTTCCGCCATATTCCAGGTCCTCTATGAAGAGCCGGCGGCGAGACAGCTGCATGCTGCCTTTCGCTTTTCGGTTTCTAACCGCTCACGCGCTTCAGCGCTTTCTTCCCGCTCGGCAACACGCCCAGTTCCTTCGCGCGTCGATCCAAGACCGAAAGGATGTATCGGACACGTTCGGCTCCTGCGTTTCGATAAAGAGACCCGAGGGAAGCGAGCCAATCGGCTGTTTCATTTTGGTCCTGGTCATGCGATTGCGCATTGGCCACCTTGATCGGCGGATCGATGCGAACGGTCATTCTCGCAGCGCCAGCGAACTCCTTCCTTGGTAGCATTAGTTGCCCGGCATATTTTGCCGAAGATCCTACCCATCTGACAGAATGCGCAGCTAAAGGGGCGCGCTATCGCCTATACTCGGCATTCCCTGCCGCGCCGCACATAGGAGCAGAGCCGATAAGGAATCATCTGCACGAGACGCATGGAGCGCGCCATTCTGCCGCGGCCGGATTGACACGCATTAATTGCAGGCGCTTTCGTTGCGCAACTACGCGCAAACTGGCTGGGTCAAGGCTCTCTCAACGATCCGCAGGCATGATGCCAAGCGGCGACCGCAACCATCAGCGACCGATCGCCTCGCGGCCGCGCGTCAGGCGGGCCGCATTCAGTCTTCTGCCGCGAATTTTCCCTCGACCGCCTTACTTTTCCGTGACGATAATGTGTCAGCGGGCTATCCTTTGAAGGGATCCTCCGCCGGCCCTATCGCCGCCTAACAGATTGGAACCCAGTCTCCACGAGTGAATTCGATGCACAAGTCACCCGCGTTTGAAACGGATCACGGCTTTGCCCGAATGAATTTGCCGGACCTTCGGATCAATTACGATCCGATCGATCCAGACCAGTTCGACCGACCAATTGTCTCCTTCTGCATCGAGACAGGCCAGGACAACGATGAGCTACCACTTCATTCGCACAAGAAGGGGCAGTTGGTGGTCGCCTCTCATGGATCGGTCATGTGTCGTGCACCGGGCGGACTATGGATCGTTCCGCCGCAAGGTGCCGTGTGGATACCCGCGGGAGTTCTGCACAGCAACCGCGTGTCAGACAACGGAAAAGTCTACGTCGTCTTCATCGATCCGCTGGCGAGTATGCTTCCAACCACTTGCTGCACATTCACGATATCGTCGCTCGTCCGCGAGTTGATACATCGATTATCCGTATTTCCACCCTTGTATCCGATCGAGGGACCGACAAGTCGACTCGGGCGCGTATTGCTCGACGAACTGGTGCAGATGTCCACCGAACAGATGTACCTACCTATCTCTACCGATAGTCGACTTCAGCATTTGGCCGTCTCCCTTCTCAATGATCCTGCCGATCGGAGCACGGTCGAGGAGTTGGCTGCTCGATATGCGATGAGCGAGCGCACATTCGCACGTCTAGTATTCAAGGAAACCGGGATGACGTTCGGGCGCTGGCGACAGCGGCTCCACATCCTGGTCGCATTGCAGCGCTTATCGGCGGGATCTTCGGTTCAGGCCGTCTCACTCGACTTGGGCTATGAGACGCCAAGCGCCTTCATAACGATGTTCAAGAAGACAATGGGAAAAAGCCCTCGCCGGTTCCTTGCTGAGCGGTCCAGTTTCATCAGCCACGAGCCGTTCGCATAACGCGATAATCGGAGAGTCAGAGAGCTCAACCATCGAAGAGCTGCGGCCCCGGTGCGATTGTCCGGGGCCGCATCTCATCTCTTGTTCACCGCGCGTTGAACGGAACCAGCGGATACTGAAGTTCCGCTTCCGCAACGGCCCGCGGCGAGACCACACGGGGCCTTCCATTCTGGGCCTGTAGCATGGTTATGTCGCTGCCCATATTCTGGCCGGTAGCATCAAATTTGATCTTGCCGCTCGACATCAGGAACGGCGTCATGTCAGTCGCCTTGAGCGCAGCATGGATTGCTGCAGACTCCGGGGAAGCTGCGCGGGTCACCGCATCTCCGACAATCTGCACGGCTTCGAACGCGCATCCCGCGTTTCCATCGAACCAATCATTTGGATAGTCGGCGGCGAACCGCTTGAGAATGGCTTCGGTGTCCGGTGCCTTGGGGTTGCACCACAAGCCCGTCGAGATTCCGCCGTCGCCGTATTTGCCCAGCGCGTCGTAATACGCTTTATCCTGCACGCCGTTGGAGTTCGGCGAGAAGATCATCTTGGGATTCCACCCCTGCTTGATGCATTCCCGGATGATCATGATGGCATCATTGACGCGCGTCACCGACACAAGCGCATCGGCGCCCGACGCCTTGGCCTTCGCGACCTCAACCGAGAGGTCCTTGGCCCGCTCGTCATACGGAACGTACTGAGCGATCTTCAGCGGAACGTTCTCTTCCTTCCAGGCCTGATCGATGCTTGCAGCGGTCGATTGACCCATCGTGTTGTTGAGATGAAGAACGGCGACGCTCGTCGGCGAATCCTTCAGCGTCGACAGGACCGACTTCAAGTCGGCGAGAGACTTCCTGACGATCGTCAGCGACGTGGGGTAGTAGCGAAAGACCTGGGTGAACCCTTGCGAGGTCACCTGGGTCGCGCTCGCGATATGCACCACCATCGGAACGGCCGCGGCCTCCGCGGCCTGAAGCGCCGAGATGGTTGCTCCTGAGTCCCAGGCTCCAATGAGTACCCTGCAACCTTGCCTGATGAGGCTCTCGGCGGCGATTCGCCCGTTCTCCGGCCTGCTCTGCGTATCGGCGTGGATGATTTCGATGTCGATTCCGAACTTCTCTTTGGCGAACTTCGCACCAACATTGATGCCGCGCACGCAAGCCTGTCCGGGGAACGCCAACACACCGCTGCTCGGCATGATCGCGCCGACTCGCACCTTGGTGGGGGTCGCCGCCTTGACCGGCCACGATACAAGCCCGGCAGCGATGCCAACGCCGCTGCCGAGTACGGTGCGGCGCGTTATCCCGTTTCCGATGCGATTCTTCATGTGATGTCCCCTCTTGACTGCAATGAATATTGAGGCGGTTCGGTAGGAAACTTTATGGATGGATGACGGTGCGCGCTGTACCTCGAAAGCTGCTGCGACATGCACCCGGCACGTATGATTCGCATAAGCGGCAATGGTTCAGATCACATTCCCATCTCGGTCTTGATCAGGTTCTCTTCGGTGTCGTCGTAAAGTGTATCGATCAGCGACCGGTATCGTTCCATCAGTTGCTTTCGGCGCTTTTTTCGTGTCGGTGTCATCACGCCATTCTCCGGAGACAGCTCCTCCGGCAGTATTCGAAAGGCCTTGATTTGCTCGGCTCTCGCCAGCCGGCTGTTTGCTTTGGCAATCTCGCCTTCAATCATTCGGACGACCACCTCGGAATTCGCCAGGTCCGAATACTGTGCGATCTTAAGATCGCGCGATTTCGCCCAATCCATCGTCGCGGTCGCGTCGACTTCGATCAACGCGGTGAGATACTTCTTTCCTTCTCCGATCACCGCCGCTTCGGAGATGAACGGACTATGCCGGATCTCGTTTTCGATCTGGGTGGGGCTAATTGACTTGCCGTTGGATGTATTGATGATTTCTTTTTTGCGATCGATCAGCTTGAAAAGCCCGGTCGGTCCGACTTCGACGATATCTCCGGTATAGAGCCAACCGTCCCGCAGAGCCGACTTGGTTTCCTCGGGCTTATTCCAGTATCCAACAAAGAGTCCCGGTCCGCGGGTGATCATTTCCCCGTCTTCAAGAACCGCTGTCTCCCACGCCGGATCCTGCAAAGGCATTCCGACGGTACCGGCCTCAGGCCATTCTGCCATCTGGACCAGGTTGGCTCCGACCAGTTCTGTCTGGCCGTAGCACTCCTTAAGCTGAAGTCCCCACAATTGCCACAGAGACATCAGTTCGGAAGGCATCGCCGCCGAGGACGTGAAGGCAACCGTGAGTTCTTCGAATCCGACTTCGGCAAGCAATGGACGGAATATCTGTTTCCGGCAGACCTCGAAGAGCCCGGATATGAAAGGGTCTGGCTCACCACCAGCCTGACGATCATCAAGCGCCTTGCGGGCGATCTTCATCGCGAATTGATAGTCCTGCTTCTGCCTCGCAGACCCGGAATGAACCTTGCTGAGGATCTGCGTGGCAAACCGCTGAAAGAACCGCGGCGGCGCCATGAAGTAGGTCGGCTTGACTTCCTTGATCGTTTGAGCGAAATCCGCGCTCGTCTCGCCAAAATACGGAACCATTTTTGCGATCAATGGCATTGTCGTGGCTTGCGCGCGCGCGACGGTATGCGACATCGGCAGATGGACGACAACGCGATGAGTGTCGGTGCGCATGCGCATGGTGAACGTCGTTACGCAGTGCGCGCCGGCAAGCAACGAGAGATGCGTCAGCATCGCACCTTTCGGGAAGCCTGTGGTGCCGGAGGTATATCCGATGCTCGCCAGATCGCTGGCCTTGGCTTTCGCCGCCTGCTCCCGCAAAAATGCGTCGGTATCGACCGGAGCCGTCCCGCAAAAGTCCTTCAGGGAGACGACATTTGCCGCTCCGCCGGCCCCGTTCCATGCAGCATCCAGCATAATGATCTTTTTCAGCTTTTCAGCCTGTCCCGATCCAAGGACGATGCCCAGCTGAAGCTCGCTGCCGACGAAGGCGAAGGACGCTCCGGAATCGCTCAGATAGTAGCCGACTTCTTCCGGCGACGAGGTGAAGTAGACACCGACCATCACGGCGCCGGCGCAGATCGTCGCCATGTCCGCAAGCAGCCACTCCTGGGACACGTCCCCCATGATGGCGATGCGGTCCCCACGCTCGAGCCCGGCTTTCTGCAGGGCAACCGCCAAGCTTGCGACCCGATCCGAATACTGCTTCCACGTCACGGCGATCCACTCGCCGTGACGCTTCTGGTGATACGCGACCGCGTCCGGGCGTTCGGCTCTTCGCGCGCCCAAAAGCTGCGGAATGGTCACGTCGACGAGTTGAGCTCCCGACGTAACGGATTCGACGTCCATCTTATCGCTCCGCGAAGCGCTTCCGCTTCTCTGCAAATGCGGCTACAGCCTCGCGACGCTCCGGCGATGCGAAGGTAAGCATCTCCAGCGCGGCCGAAGTATCGAGAAGCAGGTGTGCGTACTGCTTGATGATCTTGTTGACGCTGTATTTCGTCCAAATGATCGATTCCTGCGGCCCCCCTGCAAGCATCTCGGCGTACTCGATTGCAGCGTCTCTGACGTCCCGGTTCGAAATGACTTCGTTGATCATCCCCATCGACGCCGCTTTCTCTGCGGAAATGAAATCGCCCGTCATGAGATAGTGCTTCGCTCGCACAGGCCCCATCAGAAGAGGCCAGATCACCGCGCCACCGTCGCCCGCAACGACGCCAGCGGTTACGTGCGTGTCGGCAAATCGCGCGGTCGGGTTTGCGAAGATGACGTCGCAAAACAAGGCAAGCGTTGCGCCAAGACCGACGGCAACGCCGTTGACCGCCGCGATGAGCGGAACTTCGACTTCGAGCATATTGCGGATAAGGTGACGTCCGCTCCTTGTCGGCGACGGAAGCTTGCCCTTGTCGAGCGACTTCTGATCGCCGCCCGAACAGAAGCCGCGTCCCGCGCCGGTCAGCACGATCGCACGGACCGACTTGTCCTTATCGAGATCCACGAAGACCTGCTCCAGTTCCTCGTGCATGTCCCAATTGATCGCGTTCAGAATTTCCGGCCGGTTCATCGTCACGACGGCAACGCCGCTGGCGCGCTTCTCGATGATCAGATACTTGTAGCTATGCTGTTGCATTGGTCTTTCCCTTTTGTTTCTTTGCGAAACTACTTCTGAGGCCGCATAGCTCGAATTTGCCCGAGGATGTCTTCCGTGGGCCGCACGACGTTGTTTCTGTCGTTGAAATGGGGAATCACGTAGCGCCCGACCATCTCGATCGCTTCCATGATCTTCTCGTGATTCACCGAATCGAGATGAAGAAGCACCTCATCGATCCCCAGGGCCTGGAACTTTTCGATCTGGCGAATGACGGTGTCGGGGCTTCCGCAGACCGTCGTCGCCGAGTGGTTAAGCAGGTAGTCCCAGTCCTTTGCGGCACGCTCCATCGCTGGAACGCTTTCGCTCATGTACGCATAGTCATCAGCAAGTTTCGCCAGGCGGGGATACGCGTCGGTGGAGATCCTCGCATAGTGCATCAGAGGCTCAGCGTAGTCGTCCTTCGCCTTCTGGTCCGTGGGGCCGATGCCGAAGAAGAGCGGAACGCCGATGCGAGGACGCTCAAGCGGGCCGAGTTCGTCCCGTCTCCAAGCACTGCGGTACGCGTTGATCAGCTTTTCCTGGATTTCCCACCCTTGGTAGATGTTGCTGCTCATCACGGCCAGCCCTTCGGAGCCGGCCCAGCTGTGACTGCGTTCGCTGGTCGCGGCAATGCCGATGACCGGATGCGGCTTCTGAACCGGCTTCGGGACAAGCATTCGCGGTGGAATCTGGTAATATTTGCCTTCGAAAGTGAAGATATCCTCGCGCATCGACTTCTTCAGAAGCGCGAGACCTTCCTCCATCTGCGCAAGCGTTTCACTTGGATCGACATTGAACGCGCGCATTGCGATGGTCGTATTGGCGCGGCCGCCGTAAAATTCCATGCGGCCATGGGATAGGATATCGGTGACCGCCAATCGCTCTGCCGACCGCAAAGCGTGATTGATCCTGTGCGGCATCAGGGTAACCGCGGACCGCAGCTTCACGCGCGACGTCACGGCGGCGAGGTAGCCATACACGACCTCAGGCGCTGAGCTCGAGATACCGCCGAGCGCGACGTGCTGCTCGGACAGCGCGACGCAGTCGAACCCAACTTTTTCCGCGAGGCGCACCTCGTCCACCAGTTCATGAAGTCGGCGCGCATAGCTCTGGCCGACCTGGGTTTCTTGCTCCGACCAAAACCCGAACGTAAGTGCCATCTTTTAAATCCTCTGAGCATTTCGAGATCGGCTCAGCGTTTCATAGGCGGAGCAACATTTTCGTTCGAATGCTGGTCGTCGTTACATAACTTTCCGAATTTTATGCTGTAAGCAGCCGAACCACGCTTCTGTCCCTGACCAACACCTCTTGCGGGCTGCAACGTCGTATTCCTTCGCTGGCAGCTTCCTGTGTTGGCGGCACGCATGAGGTGCAACAGGCGTCGACTTATTTACCGAACGAGACGACCAGAAGATCCGCTATCGCCTCAAGGCATCGCTCGCCGATTTCGACGGTCGAACCATGCGGATCGCCAATGATCCCGTTCTCCGTGATCGACTTGATCCCATTCTTCCACATGGAGTGAAGCTGCTCTTCAGACAGAGCGCCCAAGTGTCCTACTTCGAACCGATCTAGCCGCACTCTATCGGGGCGGAGACACATCATGAGAGACGTCTCCGCTATATCGGCATGCCCACCAACTGCATTCGGGTCACCCCCGGCAGCTTTGACCGCGTTTCGCCACCTGTCGATCCAAGCAATAGAGTCGCAGAACGCGTCGATCTCAACGTCTTTCGGAACCGCGCGCCTCAACCGAGGAAGAATGTCGCGCAAGACCGGAAAGTTTCCGATGTGTCCGGAGAATAGCAGAATGCGCTTGAATCCATGGTGTGCGAGACTTGTGCAGTAGTCCAGGCAGATTGCTTCGAACGTTTCCGGTCGAAGGGAGATGGTGCCGGGGAAGACAAGATGGTGAGCTGAACAGCCGACCTTGATCGTAGGGGCTATCAGGGCATTGCCAAGATGCCGTGCCACTCTTGCCGCGAGCGCGTCAGCGTGATCGGCATCCATGCAAAGCGGAAGATGCGGTCCATGCTGCTCGACAGCGCCGCATGGTATCAGGACCGTCGAACCTCCTTGCGCCAGGGCAGCCGATACCTCGTCGACGCTCATGAGCTCTAGGCGGATTTCATCAGCCAATGCTGTCATTTATTCCTTCTTTGAATTCTTCGATAGAAAGCGGGCACGCGCGTCTGCAGAACTATTATCGGTCAGATAGGCGCTGAGATCTTCAATCGTCATCGCCTCGAGCGAGGAGTCATCCATTTGTCCCGTCAAGTTCAACGAGCGCTTGATCGCGGCAAATAGCTTTTGTTCCTTTCCACGAAGATGCTTACATACTTCCACGGAACGAATCGTCACTTGCGCGGTGGTTGTGATCTCGTTGACCGCTCCAATTTCGAGGGCTTTCTGCGCATCGACTAACTCGCCCCAATAGAGCAATGCCTGTGCTTCACGAAGTCCCAGTTTCCGGACTGCTTGCCGTATTCCTTTGGCTGCAGGCAAGAGGCCGTGGTTGATTTCCGGAAATCCGATCTTGCACTCGCGATTTGCGACGACGTAGTCGGCATGAAGAAGAAATTCCAGCGCCCCTCCGACTGCATACCCTCGAACGGCACATACGACCGGACCCGGATATCTCTCTATCTCGCAAAGAAGCGCGTGGAAGACCCTCATGCGGGGTCTAGATATTTCGATGCCGGCCACTTCCTTTATGTCGCCGCCGGCACTGAAGAAGCGATCACCTTGACCCGTCAATACAACACCCGGCGGCGACGATTGAGTAGACAGTGCACGAAAAGTGGCCAGCAAGCGATTGATTAGTCCGTTATTCAAGGCATTTGCTGGCGGCCTATTCATGGTCATCGTGACTATGTCAAGGTCGCGCTCGACTATAAGGGCGTCATTGTTTTCCATAGGGAAAGCTTAAGCAACGCACCTCGGAATTGATTGCTGTACACCGTTTCCGTGTCAGCGCGCATCGACACAAATTGTGGCTAGAGCGCCATCTCGCGGCATTTTCTGCTACGGATTTCCAGCGCTTCCGCCGACCGTAAAGCCGGCTAGCCAGGAGAGATAGAACCACCCTCGTTGAGCGGCTTGATACATAAGGGCGAAAAGCCCGCTACATTCCGAGATATGCGCGCTGAATCTCGGAGTTGTTCAGCAGTTCGTGGCTCGATCCGTGGAGTACGATCGATCCGTTTTCCAAGACGTAGCCACGATTGCTCAACGCGAGGGATTTCGCGACGTTCTGTTCGACCAAAAGCACCGTTATCCCTTGCTCGTGTAAAGACTTCACCACTCCAAACATCACGTCCGTCAAAGCGGGCGACAGTCCAATAGACGGCTCGTCGAACATGACTACTTCCGGCTTCGACATGATTGCGCGTCCGATAGCCAACATCTGCTGTTCGCCGCCGGATAGCGTCCCGGCAAATTGTCGCCTACGCTCTCGGAGCCTCTCAAACAATTGATAGACGAACTCGAGTGTTTCGATCTGGTTGGCTTTCGCGCGCTTAAGTGATCCGCCCAGGAGCAGATTTTCCTCGACGGAAAGGCTTCCAAAAATCTGCCGCCCTTCGGCGACCTGCGCAATACCGAGTTCGCAGATCTCCCACGGCGGCATCCCGGTAATATCAACGCCGTTCATCCTCACGACACCGCTCGAAGATGGAACGATGCCTGAGATTGATCTGATCAGGGAAGTCTTTCCCGCACCATTCGCGCCCACGACACAGATCAATTCGCCCTTGTGGATCTGCAAGGAGATGCCGTTCAAGGCGTTCGATCCGTCGTACGCAACACAAAGACCGTCGATCGATAAAAGCGCATCGTCAAGCATGGAAGCCCGTCCCCAGATAGCTTTCAAGGACCCTCGGATCCGCGACCACCTCTTTAGGACTTCCTTCTGCGATTTTAGCTCCATGATGAAGTACTACGACGCTCGACGCGACCTCCATCACGATCCGCATGACGTGCTCGACGAGGAGGATCGTTAGTCCACTTTCGGCCAATTTCTGTAGCACGCGGACAACTCCCGCCGCCTCGGTGGGCCGGAGGCCCGCCATCACCTCGTCAAGCAAGAGCAGCTTCGGTCGCGTGGATAGCGCTTTAGCCGTTTCCAGCATCTTCCGATCCGGCAGCGTCAACTGATCCGTCCTCGCATTCGCCTTGCCGGCGAGCCCGACACTCTCGAGCGACTCGTATGCCGTCGCTCTGGCCTCGTTTACTTTCTTGGTCCAACTGAAGGCTCCGACCATCGCGTTCTCCAGGACCGACATATCGCGCATCGGTCGCACGATCTGGAACGTTCTCGCGATACCCAGCCTGCAGACGTCTTCAGGCGGTGTATTCTTTATCGAACGCCCCTCGAAGAACACCTGCCCACTCGTCGGCTTCAGGGCCCCGGCAACAAGATTGAAACATGTCGTCTTCCCTGCCCCATTCGGCCCGATGAGCGCGGTGATATGACCGGCTGCAAGGGCGAAGCTGACGTCGTTGACTGCGACTAATCCCCCGAATGATCGAGAGAGGTTCTTTACCTCGAGCAGGCTTGTCATCGCTCGGCCTTCCTGGGTTGCGGCAGCCACACGCTGGATGGCAACTGGATTGCCTTATAGAGCCGGACGATCGCCGGCCAAATGCCGTCCGGCAACAACCAGACGACCAAAATCAGAACGATACCGTAGGCGATATTGTTCAGCCCCGGGATCCCAAGACTGTCGCCGAGAGCGCTCATCAAATGGTTCAGAGGAATAGCGGCCAGCGATCCGACCAGCGGGCCGAACGTCGTACCCAGCCCGCCGACCACGGGCCCAATCAGGACGTCAACCGAGATTCCCATGCCCATGATCGAATCTGGAAATATCGATCCTTGCACGAGTGCCAGAATTCCACCGCCGACTGCCGCGGCCGCCGCCGATATCGAGATCACAAGAATTTTGTGTCGGAACGTGCGGACACCGAGAGCGCGGGCCGCCTCGTCATCATCCCTCATCGCCCGCCAGACATATCCAAGGTACGATCGCGAGATAAATTCAGTTCCGACAATGCCCAATGCTGCCAGAGCGAGCGCGAGAAAGTAATAGAACCGCGCATCTCCTCGGAGCATCGAGATGTCGATCGTGCCGCTTGGCGCTGGAAAGAACAGTCCCTGCATTGCGCCGACAAACTCCCAGCCACTGAACATGATCCTGGCGAACTCCGCGGCAGCGATCGTCAGCAACGCGAAATAGATTCCACGCACTTCGAACCGGAAGCTCAACCACGCCATCACCGCACCGACGGATCCGGCTATGACCATGCCGAGCAGAAGGCCTATCCATGGAGAGAGGCCGTACTTGATGTCGAGCACGGCCACTGAATAAGCGCCGAGACCAACAAAGAGGGCATGACCTATCGACAGCTGGCCGCCGATCCCGAGCATCAGATTCCACGATTGCCCCATGAAGGTGAACAGCAAGACGATCGTCATCAACGACAGGACATACGAGTTCGACACGGCGCCGACCAAAGCAAGGATGACGAAGAGCATTCCTCCAGCGAGCCACCGCTTCATCTCGGTCGCGCCATCAAAACTCTTTTGCACCGAAAAACCCTCTAGGACGAAAGATCAGGATGATGATCAGGAGTGCATAGGGAAGTGCTGTTTTCATCGACGGAGCGAACATCAAGGCCGCGATGGCCTCGGCCACGCCGATAGTCAATCCGCCCAGTAGCGCTCCACTGAAGCTGCCGAGACCGCCGACGATAACCGTCACGAAAGCGAGCAGAGTGAAGTCCACGGCCAGATATGGCTGGGCGTCAAACAAGGGAGATATCAAGGCGCCGGCGACACCTGCGCACGCCGTTCCGATACCAAAGGTCACCGCATATACCCGCGGAATGTTCAGCCCTACGACCAGGCCGCCCAACCGATTGTCTGCGGCCGCTCTCAAGGACCGGCCAAACGACGAAAACTTCAGATACGCTCCCAGCATGACGATGAGCACGCCTGCAGTCGCCGCCGCCTGCAGCCTCGCCAGATCCAGCGTCAAGAAGCCAAGCGATACGGTACGAAACGACAGCTGGGACGCAGTGGGACGGGGATCCGGTCCGAACGTCACCAGCAGGGCGCCGCTGAAAAGCAGCGATAGACCGATAAAGACGATGAATTGATAGTGATGGGGTCGATTGACGAACCGCTTCACGATCACGGTCTCCAACAGGTATCCGAAGACGAACATCACGATCGCTGCTATCGCTGCCGCGACAATGATTGGAACGTCCCAAAAGCGGACAGCCCAATACCCGATGTAGACACCGAAGACGACCATCTCACCGTGCGCAAAGTTGACGACACGCATGACGCCGAAAATGATCGTCAGGCCGAGCGCGACGAGCCCGTAGACCAGACCGAGCAGAATTCCGCTCGCGAGAACATTGAGCCAAAGCGACAACATTAGCGGCCACTAAACGGTACGAGTGGACATTGCGGCTTCGACACCGCGACGCTCGATGGCGCGACAACCTGCGGCCGATTACGTTTCGCTTGGATCATGACTACCCCGCCATTGATGCTCTGTCCTGGTTCGTCGAACTTTATTGGCCTCCCGGGGAGGAAATCATCTTCGGATTCCACTGCTGCTTGAGGCACTTTCGCGGCATCGTTGTCTCGCACTAAACTAGTGTCGTGGGTCTTGAATTCTGGGCACTGCAAATGCGCCCCTCACATAGACAAGAGGCTCCCGATCGGCGTTTGTCGCCTGCGCCACGACCTCGCCGACAAATATCGTGTGGCTCCCCGCATCGTGCGTCTCGACAACGCAGCAATCAAAACTGCAGATCGCCTCGATCAGGCTTGGCGCTCCCGTGACAAGCTCTCGCCACGAGCCTTCAGTAAATCGTATGTCGCCCTTGCTCCCGTCCTGCCCAGCAAATTTCTGGGCCAGCGCGGAATGATCCGCCGCCAGAATATTCCAGCAGAACAATCGGCTATTCTTGATAGTATCGTGCGCGCCAGCGGACTTATTGACGCAGACGAGCACGCTTGACGGCTCAGTCGACAATGAACAGCCTGCGGTCAACGTCAGACCGTGCCTGCTCGGCCGCCTACCGGTGGTGACGATCGAAACGGCGCCAGGCACGTTTCGCATTGCGCTGAGAAATTCCGCCGCGCTGAGCAATGGAGCTTCTTGAACAGGCATTAGCGACACTCGAGAGGTTATGATGGTCAATTGCCTCGATTTGGCAGGTCAAGTTCAATCAGCAGGATCCGCCCCTGCTGTATCTATTTGTGGCCTGATAGAGCTGAATCGTGTTGCCTTGCGGATCTCTTACCTGCACCACTCTGCCGTGCGCGCCCATGTCGCGAATTTCACCGAACACCTCAGCGCCCGCAGCCCGTGCGCGTTCGATTGTCGCTTCCAGATCTTCGACCTCGAAGACGGCAACGACATTCCGTGACTGACCAGACACGGACTCGGTCGGACCTGCGATGCAGAAAGCGGTCTTATCGTCTGCGAACTGAATCCACTTTCCGGTGTCCGCGAAGCGGATCGTCAATCCCAGAGCTTCGTAGAACCTGGCAAGACCTTCAGGTTCGATGGCAGTGAGATAGACTTGCTTGAGTTTCACTTTCCTGGCTCCGATTCATCGCAGGTCCGCCGATCGAAGATTTCCCGCGATTATCCAATAATAATCGCGCTGCCTTCCCAGCATTAATGTTCAAACACCCCGTCGCTCACATTGTTGATCAGCATTTTATGCTGCACCCGCGCGACCTGATGGCGCTTCTGTCCTACATGCTCGCTCGTGATGAGATCGCATGACTTATTCGAGCGTGATCGTCCGTCATTCCAAACGTGCGCCGGATTTCAAGGTGTCGCGCAGCAGATCATGTCGAGGAGCCATCGCCGAGATCCCTCGATGCGTCTTATGCTCATTATCGGAGCCACTTGACGTATTTTCAGACGCATCCGCGCTTATTTTTAGGACAATCGCACTGTGCTCCCGCGAGACGCATATCGCGATTGACTGTTTTGCGATACAAGTCGTCATTTTATCGAAATTCCGCAACCCAGCCGGCGGTTAGCATCCGTGTCATCGAGATGTCACCGCGCGACATAAGGCGCGGGACCGGGCCTCGATAAAGCGACCGTTTGCCTTGGAGGAGACAACGACATGACAACGACGGCTCTCGACAGGATCGACATAAAGATCCTGAATGAACTGCAGCAGAACGCGAGCTTGACCAATGTCGAGCTTGCCTCCCGCGTCAATCTTTCACCATCGCCCTGCCTTGCTCGAGTTAAGACACTTGAAAAACTCGGCGTGATCGATCGGCGAATTGCGGTACTGGATCCGGCCGTACTCGGCATCGGCGTAACCGCGTTCATCCAGGTCAAGCTTGAGAAGCAAGTCCAGCTATCTCTAGATAGTTTCACGCGCGCGATTGATCGCCTGAGCCAAGTCATGGAGTGTTACCTAATGACGGGAGACAGCGACTATCTGCTCCGTGTCATGGTTTCCGACATAGAGGACCTCGAAGACCTCATCGTCAACAAGATCTCGCGTATACCCGGCGTCTCGAGCATTCGTTCAAATCTGGCCCTGAAGCGGATCTCCCACAAGACGGTGCTCCCGATTGACACCAGCCGTCCGGTCACGATCAAGGCGTGCAATAGTACTTCGAAGTATATGGAGAGGCCCGCGAAGCCTCGGTACGACTCGGCCGCCCAAGCACGGGGTGATAGCGCGATGGGCGGTGAGGCCTTCCGCACCCTCAGCCATAGCGTGACCGGTCTCTGACGACCGAGCTGGTGCGAGCGGCACATGACGGCTTCGATTTCCGACGTTTTGAAAGCCCTCTCCGATGGGGAGATAGTCGTCGTTACTGACGATGACGATCGCGAAGGCGAGGGCGACCTCGTCGTGGCGGCATCGCTATGCACCGCCGAAAAGATGGCGTTCATCATCCGCCACACGTCCGGCATCGTCTGCGCGCCCATCACCTCCGAACACGCGCGTCGTCTGAGACTTGATCCAATGGTCAACAACAACGACGCCAACCATGCCACCGCCTTTACCGTTTCAATCGACTATAAACCTGATGGCGGCACTGGAATTTCTGCTGAAGAACGCGCTTCGTGTTGCCGCGCTCTGACCAACCCTAACGTCGGCGCAAGTGACTTCGCGCGTCCCGGCCATATCTTTCCGCTCATCTCGAAGGAAGGCGGCGTTCTGATGCGATCCGGCCACACTGAAGCCGCGGTCGACCTATGCAAGATGGCCAACTTGTCCCCGGTTGGCGTCATCAGCGAATTGATGAACGACGACGGCTCGGTGATGAAGGGTTCGCAAGTTCTTGAGTTTGCGGACAGGCACAATCTCAAGCACCTGACGATCGCCGACATCATCCGTTTCCGGCAAGCGCGTGAGAAATTAATTGAGCGGGTCTCAAGCGTCACTGCCGATAGTCCAATCGGTCCGCTACAAGGATACTCCTATCGATCGCCGTTTGATCCAATTCACCATGTTGCGTACGTGTATGGCGACATAGGAGATGGCAGGAACGTGCTGACCCGCTTCTACAAGCCGAACATCATACGCGACATGTTTTCAGGTCAGGCTCAAGCGAAGATGAACGCTGTGTTGCAGCGCTTCAAGGAGAACGGAAGCGGCGTGCTCATCTACCTGCGAGACGGTGCCGCTGGCGTTCCACCGGTACCGCTGGCCCCGTCAAGCTCCTCGGAGGGCGATCGCAATCGGCAATGGCGCGAGATCGGGGTCGGCGCCCAGATTCTGCGAGATCTGGGTATAACCTCCATCCGCCATCTGACATCATCAGTTCATCACTTCAAAGGGCTGTCCGGATTCGGAATCGAAATCGTTCGAAACGAACGACTTTGATTTCGATCCTCACGGTGACCGCTCGCGGCTTAAGTGCTCCGCACTTTCAACACTCTCGCCCTGTTTGTTGACGCGATCGGAGAAATATCGTGCCGGCGATTTGCCGAGCGCCTTCTTGAACATTGTGATGAACGCGCTGACAGACTCGTAGCCGAGCGATTCAGACACCGACTGCACGGAATCTCCCGCGGATAAGCGCTGAAGAGCGACGATGATATGGAGTTGTTGACGCCAACGACTGAACGTCATGCCGGTCTCGGCGACGACAAGGCGCATCAGGGTCCGCTCGCCGAGAGCAATGGTTTCGGCCCATTCCGCCACGGTACGGCGATCGCCGGGATTTTCCATCAAGGTATCGGCGATCGCGCGTAGTTTCGAGTGACGCGTGACCGGAAGATGCAGTTGCTCGGTCGGCATCTCGATGAGCTCGTTCAGCAGGACGGCGACGATCTGAGCCGTTGGTCCTTCCGGATCGTAGAGCGGCGGCAGCGTCGCCAGGCGATGAATCACTTCGTGCAGCAGAGGCGTGATCGACAGCGTGCAGCACTCCGTCGGAACGTGCGCCGCGTCCATGTCTACGTACAGAAAGTGAATGCTGGCATTGGCAGTCACGCGATTGCTGTGCGGCATGCCACCGGGAATCCAGACGCCGCATCGCGGAGGCACCATCCAAAGCCCGCTGGGGACCTCGCAAGTTACACCGCCGCGCTGTGTCAGGACCAACTGCCCTTTCCGATGTGTGTGGATTGGAAGCTCGTCCTCCTTCTCTTGAGTATCGACCATCAGTGCGACGACCGGACGATTCAGCGCGTCCGGATCGAATTCACGGTAATATTGGAGGAGAGAGCCGCGCATTGTCATGATTTAGCAATTATTTGGTAAAGTAGCGAAATTCTCGTTGCGCGACAAGTTCTATCGTCCGGGTGCTTCACAGACCCGACCTGGAACATGACCCGAACCCTTCTGTCTCGCGTTTTCGGAGACGCCGCACTCACTTTCGACCCCAAATGGGCGCTGTTTTCGGCCAATTCGTTCATCGCGGCGATGCTCGCGATCTATCTGGCGTTTCGTCTCGGGCTACAGCGGCCATCTTGGGCGATGCTCACTGTCTATCTTACCGCCCAACCGCTTGCGGGCGCCGTCCGTTCGCGTGCCGTTTACCGCCTGCTCGGCACGCTGCTCGGGGCCTGCGCAGCCCTGACGTTGGTTCCAATCCTGGTCGATCAGCCGACCTTGATGTCCGTCGCCATCACCGGCTGGGCGACGTTCTGTCTGTACGTCTCCCTGCAGGACCGGACGCCCCGCAGTTACGCCTTCATGCTGGCGGGATACACCGCGACGACCGTCGCGTTCTCAAGCGTAACTGCTCCGGAATTGGTTTTCGACACCGCCCTGGCACGCGTCGAGGAAATCGTCCTCGGCATCTGCTGTGCAACGATCGTCCACACCCTGCTGTTTCCGCGCGACGTCACGGGCGCGCTGATGAAGTCAATCGACGCCGCTGTTCGCGATGCTTCCGCTTGGACGGCGGATGCCTTGCTAAATCACGCACCGACGAAAGCAGACTCCGCACGCTGGCGGTTGGCGGCAGACGTCACCCACTTCGAAATGCTATTGACTCATCTCCGCTACGACACGGCTGCGACAAAGCCGGAGATATCGGCGATCCGTGCCTTGCAGGACAAACTCGCGCTCGTGCTGCCCATGCTGACGGCGGTCGAAGACCGGCTCGGCGCACTCGGCAACCGGTGCACGCCGGAGCTGAATCAACTTCTCTCGCAACTCGGCGAATGGGCGCGCGATCCAGTTGAATCGCGGCTGAGCGCGGACGAGTTGCTGCGCCGCTGCGCGGAATTCGAAGCCGCACTGCCCGCTGCGCAGGACGAATGGGATAGGCTTCTCGCATCTAGCACGATCGCCAAATCGGCGGCGTTGATTGAAGCATTGGCTGCGGCCCACGAATTGTCCGCGATCATCCATGGATCCAAGGCGACTTCCGAGCTGACTGCGGCACCTCGCCCCAAGATCCGCCGCGCCAGGAGAAATCTCCATCGTGATCAGGGTCTCGCTGCCTTGTCCGTCGTCGCTCTCTTCGCGGCCGTGCTTGGCTGCTGCACCGTCTGGATCGCAACCTCCTGGCCGGAAGGCGCCACCGCCGCACAGATCGCAGCGATCGCTGCAGCGCTGTTCAGCAGCCTCGACGATCCAGCACCGACCCTGGTGTCCTATACGATCTGGACAGTGGCGTCGCTGCCGATCGCGGCCATCTACCTGTTTCTGATCTTCCCGGCGATCGACGGATTTCCAATGTTGGCAGCCTCGCTGGCTCCGTCGTTCCTCGTCCTCGGTTATCAGCAGGCCAATCCGCGTCACGCTCTCAAAGCGTTGGCCCTCGTCCTCGGCCTGATCGGGGCGCTTGATCTTCAAAACAGGTTCTCGGCCGACTTCGCTTCGTTCATCAATGCCAACGCTGCCGCGGTCGTCGGCCTCGCTGCCGCGTTCCTGGCCGTGCGTACATTCCGCTCGGTGACGGCAAAGCGCGCGGCCCGGCGCCTGCTCCGGCACGGATGGGTCGACCTGGCGATCCTCGCCGGCGCCCGCCGACCAATGAACCGCGAGCGGTGGCTGGGCGTGATGCTCGACCGCCTCGGCCTGGTCGTTCCCAGATTGGCGCTGTCCGGCACGGACGTGGAGGCGGAAGCCGGCCGCTCGCTGGCCGCGCTGCAGATGGGCCTGGACTTGCTCGACCTGAAATCGAGCGTGGTGGGTTTCGACGACCAGCTCAGCAAGAACCTCGAGAGTCTGACCCCCAAGCTGTCGCACGCCTTTCGATGGTTCGCGACGGGGAACAGCGAGCTTCATCCGACCGAGGCGCGGGCCCTGCTCGCGGCAATCGATGTGGCACTGCGCGAGCACGGCGCATGGGAGCCCGCAATTCGACGAACGCGGCTGACTGCATTGGTCGGCCTCCGCCGCGCGCTCTTTCCGAATGCGCAAGCTCCGTCTTTCGACCGAGTTACGCAATGAACGAAGAGATCAACATCGCTGGTGTGTTCGTGCCGACCTTTGTCTTCGCCTGCGTCTGCGCCCTCGGGCTTGGAGTCGCCTTGTCTGCAGCGCTCAAGCGATTCGTGTCGCCGGATATCAAGAGTTTCGCGTGGCACCCGGCGCTGTTCGACTTCGCCATCTTCGTGATCCTCGTCGATATCTCCTACGCTATATTGGGAACGTTACTACCATGACCGCGAGAAGCTCGATCCTGCCGCGCATGTTCATCACCGCGTTGGCTCTCACCATCGCGGCACCGGTCGGCATCGACATGTGGGACCACTACGCAAATGCGCCCTGGACGCGGGACGGTCACGTCCGGGCCGACGTTGTCGCCGTTGCGCCGGACGTCTCCGGTCTCGTCGAAGAGGTCCTGATCAAGGATAATCAGGCAGTTCGCAAGGGGGACGTCATGCTCCGGCTGGATCCGGAGCGTTTCCACCTGGCCGTCCGACAGGCGGAGGCCGTAGTGGCAAGCCGGGAAGCCGCCGTCGAGAGAGCCGCGAGCGACCGCGCCCGCTATGACAAACTGAGCGACGGGGTCGTTTCTCAACAGCAGCACGAGACCGTCCGCGCTGCTGACCTTCAGGCCAGGGCTGCCTACAATCAGGCCCTAGCGGATTTGGACGTCGCGCGTCTCAATCTGGCCCGATCCGAGATCCGCGCGCCGGTGAACGGTCGCGTGACGAACTTCGATCTGCGTCCGGGCTCCTATCTTCCAGCGGGCCGAGGCATCATGGCCTTGATCGACACCGATACCGTGCGCATCGAAGGCTATTTCGAGGAGACCAAGCTCGCACGCATCCATGTAGGCGATGCTGCCGATGTCAGGTTGATGGGCGGCTCGACCCTGAGAGGAAAAGTTGATAGCATCGCCCGAGGAATCGAAGATCGTGAACGAAGTTCGGGTGCGAGCATGCTTGCCAATATCAACCCGACGTTCTCATGGGTCAGGCTTGCGCAGCGCGTTCCCGTCCGGATCAAGCTCGATCTGAAAGACAATGCGGACGAATTGATCGTCGGCCGGACCGTCACAGTTCAGATCGACGGCGACACCGGTCGCACTCCTGTGGTCACGTCGATGCTCGGGTCTGGTCTCTGGCGCCTCTTACGGGCATTCGATCTGGAGGACGGTCGCGGGCGATCAGCAATGCGTAAGCTTTGAACCAGCTCAAGTTGGCAAACCTGCGCTCTGTGCCAAGAACAGTGTCTGGCCTGACCGGAAGTCATCGATCTCGGATCAAACCGGCGCTGTTCATCCCAAAGCGCCTAGGGCTCTGCAGTGGTAGACTGCCGATTCAGCCCGAGATGCCGCTACACCGAACTCATCGACACGATTGCCACTGCGTGAGACCCGCGCCGAGTGCGGCCATCGTGGGTACAAAATCGCAGAAAATCGTAGTTTGGCGTGCAGAATCGTGGCCCGTGGTAGCGGGGGAGGGACTCGAACCCCCGTCATTCGGATTCTTCGTTCTCGAACTGAAATAGGAGTGCGCTTCCCGATCCAAAACGAGGGGCCCGTCCATCTTTAGCGAGCGAGTCCAGCTTTGGATCGCGACACTCTGCTTATTTCGAACCAAGCCACCGCATACGGGGGCTGCGTCGTACAATGTCGTAGAACATCGCAGAATATCGTGGCCTGGCGCGCCACTCAGAACAAAACTGCGAAGGTCGGCCATGCAACTTGATACCCGCTACCATGCGTATCGCACCGTGCCTTTGCCTGCGGGTGACGTTGGAGAACTCCCCTTCAAAGGTGCACGCTCCCAAAATATCGAAAACAACCCCATGCAAAGGTGCAGGCGGCCGCGGGCGCTCGAACAGCAACTTGACACGTCGGGCAAATCAGGGGCATTCCTTCATTATCCCGCAATCCTGTAACGCCCGTCGGTCCGCAATAGCGGGCGCGTCGGTTGCAATTGCGGTCCAAGAATCCTCACCCGAATCCTCACCCACGATTGAAATTGCACCGGCTCCGCGCAGCGAACGATGGCCTGCGCGTGGCCGAACCGCGCGCGCTTGCCGCGCGGGTGCCAGGGAGTCGCGACATGAACACCGCCCCAAGCCTCGCCATGCCAAAGACGATCGCCGCAACCGACCCCACCAAAGCTGCCGCAGCCCCGCGGATAAGGCTCTCATCACACGGATTCTCCATCGACCATCCCGATCCGGAGCTCGGCGAACAGCTCATGGCGAACGCGCTGGGGGCAACCGATCGCGAAGCGATGGATGGCATCCTCCGGCAATTGGTAAGGGCCAGCGTGAGCGGCGGGAGCCCCGACGAGGTCAACCTGTCCTTCATGATTTCAATGGTGAAGAGCATTCGCCCAAGGGATTCCGTCGAGGCCATGCT